>JBIOYC010000179.1:0-42367 GCA_044869955.1 Thermoanaerobaculia bacterium
CCGCCGCCGCCCGCCAGGTCCGCCGTCCCCTCGAGCGCCTGCTCTTCCGCGAGGAGGGCCGCGTGCTGGTGGTGCCCGCGGCGGCGGTGGACTACGTCGAGGCGCGGGGGGACTACGCCGCCTTCCGGGTGGGCGCCGCCACGCACCCGAAGCAGCAGAGCCTCGCCGAGCTCGAAGAGCTGCTGGACCCGCGCCGCTTCCTGCGCATCCATCGTTCCTACCTGGTCAACGTCGGCCGGCTGGTGCGCCTGGAGCTCTACGCCAAGGACAGCCGCGTGGCCTTGCTCAAGGACGGCACCAAGCTCCCGGTCTCGCGGGCCGGCTACGCGCGCCTGCGGGAGCTCGCCTCGGCTATGATCCCCGCCAGTGACCGCCCCTGAGGCTCAGCAGGACGCTCCCCGCGACAGCTTCGCCGGCTTGAAGGCCGCCGCCTCGATCGCCATCGTGCTGGCCGCACTCAAGGCCGCGGCGCCGGTCTTCGTGCCGCTGGTCTTCGCCCTCTTCCTGGTCATCCTGGCCCTGCCTCTGCTGGCCTGGCTGCGCCGCCGCGGCCTGCCCACCTGGCTGGCCATGGTGCTCACCCTGGGCCTGCTCGCGGCGGTGGTCTTCGGCCTGGGCTTCGTGGTGGTGGTGTCGGTGTCCCAGGTCTCGGAGCTGGCGCCCCAGTATCAGGCGCGCATCGAGGTCTGGAGCCAGGAGCTCGAGCCCTTGCTCACCCGTTTCGGCCTCGACGTGGCGGACACCAACGTCGCCGGCTACCTCGACGTCGAACGGCTGTTCTCGCTCGCCTCGGGGGCCCTGTCGCGGCTGACCGCGCTGGTGTGGTTCCTGCTGCTGGTGCTGCTGATCACCGTCTTCACCTTCGTCGAGAGCCTGGTCTTCCGCGACAAGCTCGCCTACGCCCTGGGCGAGGACAACGGCGTGGTGGAGCGCTTCGGCCGCATCACCCGGGACGTGCAGCAGTACCTGCTGGTCAAGACCGCCATCAGCTTGGCGACCGGCGCGGCGGTGGGGATCTGGTTGTGGATCGTGGGGGTGGACCTGCCGATCCTCTGGGGCCTGCTGACCTTCCTGCTCAACTACATCCCCAACGTCGGCCAGGTGGCCGCGGCGGTGCCGCCGGTGCTGCTCGCCTTTCTCCAGCTCGGCCCCGGCCGGGCGCTGGCGGCGATCGCCGGCTTCCTGGTGGTCAACGTGGTGATCGGCAACATCATCGAGCCCAACCTGATGGGCCGCCGCCTCGGCCTCGCGCCGGTGGTGGTGCTGATCTCGTTGGTCTTCTGGGGCTGGATGTGGGGCATGGTCGGTACCCTGATCGCCGTGCCCCTGACCATGATGATCAAGATCCTGCTCGAGAACAGCGAGAACCTCGGCTGGATCGCCAAGCTGATGGGGCCGAAGCCGCGGGGGGTGGAGGGGAAGGCGTGACGGGAGGGTGGCTCTGAGTTTCTCGCGGACGGTGGAGCAGTTCGTTCGAGAGGCCAATCGCGCGACCGGCGAGCCAGGTCTCGAGATCCGCTACTCCTTCCTGCGGCGCGTTCCGGAAATCCACCGAGGAGACTCTGCTCTCACTCTGGACGGCTACACGGGGACCAGCCTGCTGGCTCCTAGCGAGCAGGCTTCCATCCTTCGCCACTTCGGTTTGGAGGGGCTCGCCGTGGCCCTCGACCTGGAACCCGAGGGCGAAGAGTAGCGCTGCGCCGGAGAGGTTAGAAAGCGACCGCCGGGCGGAGGGCAGGGACTTGGTCCCGGCGCAGACGGGCGAACCATCGGCGGAACAGAAAGCGCTGGTCCTCGGCGATGCCCGACGCATCCCAAGGCCGGCCCGCTTGGTAGAGCTGCCAGTACCGCTGGGGCGCTGCTCGGAACTGCCCGAAGGGCTCACGACCGGAGCGGCGGTCCAGGGCCGCCTGGGCGCGCAGCCGCCGCCTCAGGAGGGGCAGAAGCTCGGTTTGCGCCAGATGGGACACGGCGAGGTCCAGTTCCAGGCACTGCGCCACCCACCGGTCCCCCTCACGGAAGATCACCACGCGAAGGGCTGTGTCTGGGGACATGCGGTCAGGCTAGAGGTGGCGGTGGGGAAAGTCAAGAGCTCGACAGGTGCCGTTCAAGGCCGCGGTACCGCCCACGGGCAGGCATGAGGAACAGCGGCGCCGTCAGCCCCCAACCTCCCCCGGCACCAGCTCGTCCACGTAGCACCAGATCCACTTCTCCCCCGGCTCGATCGAGCGCATGAGGGGGTGCTGGGTGGCGTGGAAGTGGCCGGTGGCGTGCTGGCCGGGGGAGGAGTCGCAGCAGCCGACGTGGCCGCAGGTCAGGCACATGCGCAGCTGGACCCAGCGCCCGCCGGTCTTGAGGCATTCCTCGCATCCGTGCTGGTCGGTATGGGTGATCTGGATCTGGTCGAGGTGCGTGCAGCTCTGGGCCATGGCGGGAGTCTACGCTGCCTTCTCCCGCTTCCCCACCACCCCCGCCACCCGCTGGGCCAGGCGCAGCCAGGCGTTCCTGGCCGCGCAGGCGGCGGGGTTCTGGAAGTGGAGGAGCCAGGCGGTCCAGCGGGAGGCCTGTTGGGCCGAGGTGCCGCGGGGGGCCATGGTGCGCTCGTAGACGGTCAGGGCGCGCGCGGGGTCGGCGGCCCCCTCCTCGGAGCTCAATACCTCGGCCAAGTCGGCGGCGTCCTCGAAGGCGAGGTTGGCGCCGAGACCCCGGTAGGGAGTCATCGGGTGGGCGGCGTCGCCCAGCAGGGTCACCCGGCCGGGCCGGGCCGCCGGCAGAGGCTCGCGGTCGTAGACGCCCCGCAGCCGGAACGGGTGGCCGGCGCTGGCGGCCACCAGGCTGGGCACCGGCTCGCTCCAGCGGGCCGCCCGTCTCACGGCCTCCTCGGCGACGCCGGCCGGGTCGGCGGCCAGGGTCTCGATCTCCTCTTCGCTGGCCGGCAGTCCGAAGCTCCAGTGCAGCCGGCGCTCCTGCGAGTAGAGGGTGACGTAGAAGGAGCCGTGCTTCGACAGCAGGATGCTCTTGCCCTCGGCCAGCCAGGGGGAGGCGGCCCAGGGCTCCACCGCCTCGCCGGTCAGCTCGTTGCCGAGGATCATCAGCCGGCGGAACTCGAGCGGGTCCCCGTGGCGTCCCTCTCGGACCACCGAGCGCACCCCGTCGGCTCCGATCAGCACGTCGGCCTGCCAGCGCTCGCCGTCCTCGAAGGCCACGGTCACCCCTTCCGCCGTCTCCTCGTAGCCGGCACACCGCCGGCCCCAGGAGAGAGCCGGCTCTCCGAGGCCGTCGAGCAGCAGGCCGCGCAGGGCGGGCCGGGCCACGGAGAACGAGTCCTTCGCCGGGAAGCGGATCAGGGGGCGCATCGAAGCGTCGAAGACGGCGAGCCCCGGGGTGGGAAAGCCCACCGCCCGCGCCGCGTCGCCGAGCCCCAGCCGGTCCAGGGCGGAGAGGCCCCCTTCGAGGTTGAGCACCACGCCCTGGGCGCGCGCGCCAGCATCGGCGTCCCGCTCGAAGACGCGGACCTCGTGCCCGGCCCGGCGAAGTCCGATACCGCAGGCGAGGCCGCCGAGGCCGCCGCCCACGATCGCCACCCGCAGGCGGGTCACGGCCATCACGGCGGCCCTCCGCTGCCTTCGACCAGGGTCGTGTAGCGATCGAGAGGGGGGGCGAAGGTCTCGCTCTCGCCCCCCGGCCACTCCACCACCACCGTCACCGGCACCGTCGAATCCCCCAGGCCGAAGAGCACCCGGGGGTCGCTCGCCGTCAGGTAGCTGCCGTCCCTGCGGCTGCGCCGGACCAGGGAGGGCTTTCCGTCGCGCCGGACCTCCACCCGGGAGCCCACGGCGTCGCCGCCTTCGCGGCCGACCAAGCGCAACCCGAGCCAGTGGGCGTCCTGGCCCACGCGGTTCTCGAGCAATCGAGCCGGGCCGGCGTTGTTGGTCACCAGCACGTCCACGTCCCCGTCGTTGTCGACGTCTCCCAGGGCGACGCCGCGGCTCACCTCGGCGGTCGTGATCGCGGGCCCGGCGAGCTGCGAGGCGTCGTAGAAGCGGCCGCCGCCGAGGTTGACGGCGAAGCGCTTGGGCATGCGCAGGGGAAAGGGGTCCTCGATCGCGGCGAGGCTGGGGATCTTCTCGATGCCGCCGTTGACCACCAGCAGGTCGAGCCAGCCGTCGTTGTCGGCGTCGAGGAAGGCCGTGCCGAAGCCGGTGCTGGCCCAGGTGATCTCCTCGATGCCGCTCGATCGGCTGGCGTCGGCGAAGACCGGCCCGGCACCATCGAGCTGGAAGAGGGTGGCGGATTGCAGGGCGAGGTTGGTCACCAGCAGGTCCTCGTCGCCGTCGCCGTCCAGGTCGCCCACCGCCAGGCCCATGCCGGCCTTCGGAGCACCGGTCTCGGCCACGGCGGCGCCGGCGGCGTTGCCCACCTCCTCGAAGTCCCGACCCAGCCGGTTCAGCCACAGGAAGTTGGCGGCGCCGTCGTTCGAGACGTAGAGATCCGGCCAGCCGTCACGGTTCCAGTCCCCCGCGACCACTCCCATGCCCGGCCGGGCCTCGAGGAGGATCCCCGCGGCGGCGGACACGTCCTCGAACCGGCCGTCGCCGCGGTTGCGCAGCAGGCGGTCGTGTTGGGGTGGGTACTCCCAGGGCGGGCAGTAGTCCGGCTCGCCCCTCATCGACTTGCACGGCCGATGGCGCTCCACCGCGAAGTCGAGGTAGCCGGTGACGTAGAGGTCCGGCCAGCCGTCCCGGTCGAAGTCCACGAAGCTCGCCGAGGCTCCCCAGCGGGGGTCGGCGACGCCGGCCTCGGCGGTGGCGTTGCGAAAGGTGCCATCCCCCCCGCCCAGCCACAGCTCACAGCCGCCGAGACCGGTGAGGAAGAGGTCGAGATGGCCGTTGTGGTCCACGTCTGCCACCGCCACCCCCATGCCGTAGAGGTCTGTGGTCAGGCCGCTCGCGGCGGTCACGTCGGTGAAGCGAAGCCGCCCGCCGGGCACCAGCTCGTTGCGATAGAGCCGGCTGCCGAGGGGGAGCATCGAGCCCTCGGGAGGGTAGGAGGCCTCGGCGAGCGACTTCCGCCGGTCCAGCATCCTGCCCTGCACCAGCAACGCGTCGAGGTCGCCGTCCTGGTCGTAGTCGAATAGGGCGGCGCCGGCGCCCATGATCTCCGCGTAGTAGAGCTCGCCGGTCATGCCGTTGAAGTGCACGAAGTCGAGTCCGACCTCGCGGGCCACGTCGACCAGCAGGGGCGCCCGGCCGGCCAGGCTCTCGAGGTGCTCCCGATCCGCGCTCGGGCCACAGGCGCCGGCGAGCCCGGCGAGGAGCGCCAGGCACGCACCCCGGCGCCGCGCTCGCTCGGGCCCCATCGCGTCAGCGTTCACGGCTCCCAGCGGAAGCTCAACCGGGCGACCACGAAGGAGGCGACCGCGAGCGCCGCGAGGACCAGCAGCGAGCCGGTACGCGCCCCCATGTCCTGCCCCAGCCAGGCGGTGGTGAGGCTGTCGACCAGGTGGCTCAGGGGCACGTAGTCGGTCGCGTCCTGGAGCCAGGGCGGGAACTGCCGCCGCGGGATCGCCGCGCCGGAGGTGAAGAGCATCAGGAAGAAGATGGCGCTGCCCACCGCCTGGGTGGTGCGCGGGCTGGAGCACAGGCCGACCAGGGCGAAGCCGAGGGTGAAGAGGGCCAGGCAGCCGAGCAGGGACACGCCGATGACCGCCGGCAGGTCGAGCACGAACTTGATGCCGAAGATCAGGTCGGCGAGCAGGATGAGGAGCAGCGACACCACCACCAGCAGGGCGACTTGCACCACCAGGTGAGCCACCAGCACCATCCAGAGGCGGATCGGGCTGACCCGGAAGCGCTTCAGCACCCCCTGCTCGCGATGCTGCGACAGGGCGATGGGCAGGCCCATCAGGCCGAGGAAGGCGATCACCATGGCGATCAGGGCCGGGACGTAGACGTCGATCACCCGGAAGCCCGGCCCGGCCTCGGTGTGGCCGAAGAGGGTGCCGAAGAGCAGCAACGGGATGAACGGGAAGACCAGGGTGAAGAACACCGCCACCGGCTCGCGCACGAACATGCGCAGCTCGGTCAGGATCAGCTGGCCCAGCGCCTTCATGGCGTCACCTCCCCTTCCTTGCGGTAGCCCTTGCCGGTGAGGATCAGATAGAGGTCCTCGAGGTTGGCCCGGCGCAGGGCCAGCTCCTGCGCCCCCAGGCCGCGCAGGCGGTCGGTCAGCGAGGTCGAGGTGCCGGGGTCATCGACGAAGACCTGCAGCCGCCCCTCGGCGAGCACCACCTGGCGGATCCCCGGCTCACCGTCGGCCACCGGCGGCGCCACCTGGTCCCAGGCGCAGCTGACCCGCTCGCGCAGGCCGTGCTCGGAGAGCAGCTCGGCCGGGGTGCCGAGGGCGAGCAGCCGGCCTCGGCTGACGATCGCCACCGTCGAGGCGTGGTCCTCGGCCTCCTGCAGGTCGTGGGTGGTCAGGATGATCGACAGGCCGTCGCGCCGGAAGCGCGCCAGAGTCGCCCAGAAGGCCTGGCGGGCGTGGGGATCGAGGCCGCTGGTAGGCTCGTCGAGGATCACCAGCTCGGGCCGGCCGACCAGGGCCAAGGCGGTCAGGAGCTTGCGCTTCTCGCCGCCCGAGAGGGTCGAAAAGCGGCTTGCCGCCCGGGCCGTGAGCTCGAACTGCTCGAGCAGGTCCGCCGCCGGCAGAGGATCGGGAAAGAAGCTCGCGAACAGCTCGAGGGCCTCCCGCACACGGATGGCGTCGTAGAGGCCGGACTCCTGGAGCTGGACCCCGATGCGCTCGTAGAGCCGGTCGTGGTCGCCCTCCGGGTCCAGGTCCAGCACCCGCACGGTGCCGGAGTCCGGCTTGCGCAGACCCTCGATGCACTCGACGGTGGTGGTCTTGCCGGCGCCGTTGGGGCCGACCAGGGCGAAGACGGCGCCGGCCGGAACCTCGAAGGAGAGGTCGTCGACGGCGACCAGGGAGCCGTAGGTCTTCTTCAGGTTCTGGACCGAGACCGCGATGCTCATCCGTTCACCTCGTTTGTTTCAGGCTTTCCTGGAACTTGGCGTGGACGTGATCGAGATCGATGGGCCGGCCCGCCTTGACCACGGCGCGGATCCGGCGCGAATGGCGGATGTCCTCGGTGGGGTCGGCGTCGAGCAGCAGCAGGTCGGCGTGGCAGCCCGGGCGCACGCCGCCGAGGTCGTCCCGGCGCAGCAGGGCGGCGGCCCGGGAGGTGGCGGCGGCCAGCACGTCGAGGGGCGACAGACCGGCCTCGACCATCAGGGCCATCTCCTGGTGCAGGCTGAAGCCGGGAACGATCGAGGGATTGGGCGAGTCCGTGCCGGCCACCAGCGGCACGCCGTGGAAGTGGAGCATGGCGACGAAGGCACGCACCTTGGCGAGCCCATCGTCGATCTCGGCCTTCTCGCTCCGGCTGGGCCGGGGCACCGGCAGGTAGTCCTTCATGATCCGCCGGCCGATCGCCATGCCGAACGCCCCCTGCATGCGTTTGAAGTACTGGTGGTAGGGCATCACCGCCACCATGTAGTCGAGGTAGGGCTCGTGCACCATGGCGTCGAGGTCGCACCAGCGATGCGAGACCAGCAGGGTGGGGCAGACGTAGGTGCCCTGCTCGAGCAGGGCGGCGATCATCTCCTCGGCCTTCTCGGAGGCCGGGTCGAAGTGGTGCCACACCCGCGCCCGCCCCTGGGCGCCGCGGAAGGCCTCATCGTCCGGCAGACCCAGGGCCCGCCCGTCGAAGAGGTTGAAAGCGTGCTCGAGGCTGCGCACTCCGAGGCGGCAGGCCTCGAGCGCGCTCACTCCGTGGACGTCCGCGGCCACGTCCATGCCGAAGCCGCGGGCAGTCTCGACGATCGCTGCCAGCACCTCGGGGCCGACGTTGCGGTAGGACTTGACGAAGTCCATCCCCTCGAGGTGCAGCAGCTCGACCTGCCGGCGCGCCACCGCCGGCTCGCGGACGATGCGCGAGAAGGGCCACACCAGCGGCGGCACGTCGAGCAGGGGGCCGGAGGCGAAGACCCGCGGCCCGGCGTAGCGCTCACCCCACTCCCGCACGTATTGGATGGTCTCGATCGAGTTGCCGGTGTCCCGCACGGTGGTGATGCCGTTCAAGATCAGCAGACGCAGGAAGTCCTTGACCGGCTTGAAGGGCACCCCGGCCGGCGAGCCCTCGACGTAGCCGGCGATGTGCAGGTGGCTGTCGATCAGCCCGGGCATCAGGAAGGCGCCCCGCAGGGTCTCGACCTCGCCACCGGGCGGGGTCGTGCCGGCGAGGGGCTCGACGCGGGCGACGCGGCCGTCCTCGACCACCACCCGCATGTCGCGGTGCAGGGTCTGGCCGTCGAAGAGGCGGGGGCTCTCGAGGACGAGGGCGCTCATGCCCGGATCCGCCTCCAGGCCAGCACTTCGAAGGTGTAGTGCGAGACGCAGGGAATCAGCAAGCTGCCGGTGGCCAGGAAGAGACAGACCCAGACGGCGCCGGAGAAGCCCTTCAAGAACACGTTGCGCAACCCGAAGTAGTAGTGGTTGATGCCGAAGGAGAGCGAGGCGAGCACCACGGCCGTGGCCAAGGAGAAACCGAAGCGGCGTTCGAGGAAACCTGGCAGGAAGGCGCGCCAGAGGATCTCTTCGGCGAGCACGACGAACACCGAGAGGGTCAAGATCGACGCCAGGGAGCCCTGTCTCTGCTCGGCGGCGAACTCTCGCGAACGACCCTCCAGCGCCCGCTCGATGCCCCGCCGGCGGTCGACCATGCGCTGCACCAGGGAGCCGATCGCGAGCTCGTTCCAGAACAGCAGGGCGCCGACGGCGATGCCGAGCAGGGAGCCCGCCAGGACCGCGGCCCAGGGCTCGAGGGAGCCGAGCCTGGGTAGGACGAAGCCGAGCGTCGCCAGGGCGTCCGGGCCCCGGACGGCGAGCAGGCAGGCGGCCAAGGGGATCGCCAGCAGCACCGGATAGAGGTAGGCCCCGCTACGCTCGAGCAGCCGCGAGCCCTTGCCGAGGGCCTGGCCGGCCATGAACACCAAGCCGAAGCCGGCGCCCAGCACGACCGGGAAACCGACCGTCAGGAGGAAGGCCAGCACGCCTCACTCCTGTCCGGAGGACGGGGCCTCGGCGGCCGTCGGGGTCGGCTCCCAGGGCTTGCGCCCGATCGCCATCAGCAGGCCGATGAACTCTGTGCGCCCGTCGATCTGCAGCATCTCGTGCACGGCCTCGTCCTGATAGCCCGCGATCATGCACGAGCGCAGCTTGAGCGAGGTGGCGACGAGGTGGAGGGTCTGCGCCACGATGCCTAAGTCCACGTGGACGAAGCGGTAGCCGCGGCGGCCGTACTTCCACTCCACCTTCTTCATGTCGGAGGTCAGGAAGAGCACGACGCTCGCGGCGTCGAGCCAGTCCTGGAAGATGCACAGGCGGACCACCTTGCGCCGGAAGTTGCCCTGCTCGAGCTGCTCGACGGCGTGAGCGGCCGGGTTGTAGTGGTACAGGCCCTGGGGCAGCCCCTCGACGGCGTTGACCGTGAAGTAGATCTCCACCGACTGCAGGCCGCCGGTCGAAGGCACGAAACGTGACGGGAAGCCCTTGACGTTGTAGGCCAGGGCCCGCGAGCGGACGCCATAGGCGTGGTGCAGGAGGCTTCCGAGCTCGGCCAGCGATAGGGGGCCCTTCGAGAAATCACGCCGCGACGCGCGTTTGGCCAGTACCTGGCTCAGCGGGTGGGGCAAGGGCAGCAGCTCGGTGGGCAGGGCGAAACGCTCGCGGTGGGGATACTCCTTGATCACCGGTGGCGCGGTGTAGGCGGTGATGTTGCGCAGCACGGAGAAGTCGTCGTTCAGCAGGTCCACCTTCAGGAACTCGTGGACCATGGCCACCTCGGTCACGGGCAGGCGGTTGCCCTTCTCGTCGCGCTTGGCGCGGCGGACCAGGCGGGCGATCAGCTTCTGCTCGGCCGGGTCCAGCTCCTCGAGCTCGGCCAGCAGCTCGTCGGAGACCTGGCTGGCCTCGTCGGGCTCGAGAAGGGCATCGGTCAGGGGCTCGGCGGTGAGCGGCAGGGTCATGGTTGGCCTCCGGACAGGGCGAGGACCGCCAGCGTCGAACGTTCGACGCCTTCGGCGTAGAGGAAGCGGTCGAGGCGGGAGTCGTAGAACTCCTGCATCAGGAAGAGGCCGCAGCGCGCCTTGGCGGCCTGGCTCTCGAGCAGCGAGAGCAGCCGGCCGGCGTCGAAGAGGGTGTAGCGGTAGCCGCGCGGCCCATAGACCAGCATGTAGCGCCAGGCGCAGCCGATCAGGAAGAGCAGCGGAGTGTGCTCCAGGCGGCAGGAGGCGGGCAGGGCCGGCAGGGCGGCGGAGAGGGCGATCCACTCGTTCGGCGCCACCTCGCGCTCCACCCACAGCTTGGGAGTGGTGGCCACCAGGCGGTAGATCCGCGCCTGATGGAGCAGCAGCAGATCGACGCTGTAGAGCAGGTTGGCGGCCGGCCCGGGAGCCGTGAAGGGGGTGAGCAGCGAGGACAGGGGCTCGGGCAGGCGGTCCACCCGGCTGCGGAAGTCAGCCTCGTACCGGGGCTCGATCTCGTCCTCGCGCATGGCGTAGGCGGTCTGGAAGAACCACGAGCGCACCTCGGCGAGCTTGCGCCCATCCATCGGCACTTCCAGGGTCGAGCAGGGAGAGAGCTTGGAATTCTCGTGGTACACCTCGGCCACGTGCGGCTGGGTGGAGGCGAGCCGCTGCATGTAGTCGCTGAGGGCGGAGCGGGCGCAGTCGACGCTGTTCGGGGAGGGGATGATGCCCTCCTCGAGCAGCTTGCGCTCGCCGGTGGTCCAGAGGCTTTCGGTCTCGCTCATCGCGCTCACCTCGTTACATGAAGAGGGCCCGGTAGCCGGGGCGGGAGAGGGCACAGGCCGGGCAGCGAGGCAGGCGCAGCACCTCCTCGTAGTCGATCGACAGCCGCTCGAAGTCGAAGCGGTTGGCGCGGCCGACCAGGAAGGAGCGTCCCGACAGCAGGAAGCGCATCACGCCGGAGACCGCCAGGCCGCTCGCCACGGAGAGGTACGGCGGCAGCACCGGCGGCTCGAAGTGCGACGGAGCCGCGTCCAGGGTTTCCTTGTAGATCAGGTAGTCGTCCTTCATGCCGCCCAGGGTGGCCTCGTGCTGGATCTCGAACTCGTTGTAGCAGCAGCTCTCCCCGGGCACGTAGATCGGGCCCACCAGGGCCTCGCTGCCGTCGATGTAGACCGAGATCCAGGGTTTGCGCGCGGCCAGGGCGACGCTGTTGATCAGGTGTAAGGTCCGGGCGGAGAACTGCTCCATGGCGGCGACGGCGAAGTCGACCTCGGCGACCACCGCGGCGACGGCCGCCTCGTCGTCGAGGCCTTCCCGGGCCACCTCCACGGTGCCATGGGTCCGTCCCCCGAGGGCCTGCGCCAGGCTGTCCACGTAGGGCTTGCCGGCCTCGGACCGCCGGCCGTCCATCAGCCACAGTCGGCCGATGCCCACGCCGCCGAGGTCGGAGGCGATCCGGCTGCCGAGGGGGCCGGCGCCGAGGATCGCCACGCTCTTGCCAGCGAGCGGCGTGCTGGCGCCCAGGATGGTGCGTAGATAGACGCTGGTCGGGTCCTGTTCGGGCTCGATCAGGATGCCCTGTTCCAGCAGGTAGCTGACCAGGTTCTCGGCGTCCCCCCGCTCCTCGGGGCGCAGCAGCTGGCGCTGCTCCAGATCCGCCAACGAGGCCGGTGGCACCGCGTTGCGCAAGATCCGGCCGAGCAGGCGGGTCCTGCCCTCGTCGCGGACGTTCTTGGTGAAGCGGGAGCGCGAGCCATGTTTGACGACGATCTCATCCTCGCCGCAGTGGATGATCGTCACGCATGGGTTGCGGGTGAAACGTCGATCGGCAACCAGATCCTCGTGATCGGCACTACCATTCCCTGACTTCATCGCTCGGCTCCTCGGTCCGTTCGTGGGCGAAAAAGGGGCCCGGGCAGGAGCACCGGCGCGGGGGCAGCGCGCCTCTCCCCCCGGGATCCCCGACTTGCGCTCCGTCGAGCACCGGCCTCAGCGGCCGGAGCCCGCCTAGAGCTCCTCGTCCTCCGAGCTGGCCATCACGTTCGACACGTGACAGTGGCACCAGCTGTGGCAGCAAGTGCAGCAGCACCAGCCACCCGGAGCCACCACGACCGCCGGCGAGTCGTACTTCTCCTCGACGCGAACTCGTGTATTCAGCTTCATGGTGGTTACTCCTTCACCGCGGCACTGGTGCTCGTGGTCGCGACCGCGACGGTGAGCATCGAGGGATAGTTGTCGATCGGCTCATCGTGATCGATCGTCGCAGCGTCCAGGAACTCCTCGACCGGCGGACCGGCCGTGCTCCAACGCTGGTTCTGGATGTAGCGGTAGAGGTCGTTGAACAGCTTGGGGCGGTCCGAATAGCCAGCCGGCTTGCCGACCGACACCACCGTCCGCGGCCCCTCCTGGACCACGTCCGTCGTGCCGAGGCCGTAGAACTTCGCGGTGTCCTGAACCTGCTTGCGCAGGTTGATCGCGCCATCCGATACCGGAATCCGCACCTCGTAGAGCTGATCGCCGTTCGGGTCGGAGCTCTGGCTCAGATAGACGTAGAAGCCGCTGGTACTCACGGCTTCGATGCCGAGATCGGCTTGCAGCGTGCTGAGTGAGTCGAAGGCCGGGCAGCCGGCCTTGAAGGTACCGCTGACCACGGTGGTCAGGTAGGTGGCGGAGGCCGTGGTCTTGAGCGAGAAGGTCGGTGCCAGCACCCCCTCGTCGTGGCTCGCCACGGCCAGGCCGGTGATCAGCGCCATGACGCCGATCAGGCCGATACCGAGAGCAAGTCTCTTCATCAGTGATCTCCTTTTGAGAGTGGAAGATCGTTCGGAGTTTTCTCGGTCCTGCTGATTTTCTGCCCGCGAACCTCTCTCTGTGGGGCGACCTCGTGTCCAGGGATGGGAGAGGTGGTGACCGGCGGCCCCGGTTTCCTTCACCACTACGGATATGGCATGGGATCCGTCAACAAGTCGTCGAATCGAAGCGGGCTGTCTCGATAGCCCAGCTTGACGGGCATCTCGTAGAAGCGCGGATGCCCGAGCAGTGGCTTGGAGTGCAGATAAGGCGGTGCCAGCTCGAGGATGTAGGTCTTCATCAACCGCACCTGCTTCATCTGCGGTGGCGTGAAGTCGAAGACGATGGGATCGATCTTGTGGTTGGCGAGCACGGCGAGCAGGCGATCGTAGCGAACCTGCGAGCTCGGCGAGTCGTCGGTGGCGATCTGGGACAGCGCGACTCCTCGGTCGCCGCGCAGGTAATCGTCCATCTTGCGCACGTTCTTGGTGTAGCCGTAGTAGGCGATGATCTTGAAGAAGATGTCGATCTGGCTGACCGGCGTGTCCTCGGGGACGTCGAACATCTGGCGCACGCCGTGGGCGAAGTAGCGATCCGGCGCGGTCTGGGCGAGACGCAAGCTGCGCTCGGACTGGCCGAACTCGGTCAACGCCTGGAGCATGGCGGCGTCGATGTCCAGGTTGACCCCACCACCGGCGTAGTAAGACCACTTCTTGAGCCAGCGGCAGACCTGGAGCACGGTGATCACCGGTACCTCGGGGATGTCCACCGTCTGCAGGTAGAAGCCGAAGTCGCCCGGCAGCCCGCGGCTCATCTCGAGCAGGTGCGCCAGCTCGGGAAGGCGGACCTCCCGGTCGAGGTCGACCAGTAGAGGAGCCATCTTCGACACCCAGCGCAGATTCACCGAGTCGCGCTCGATCAGCTCGGTAATGCCGTGGAAGAGGGCCTCCCGTTCGGAGATGTGGCTGGCCAACCCACCGCTGGTCGAGTAGCCGACCAGGGCTTCGTCCGGACGCAGCGAGTAGAACAGGGCGACCATCTGGACGGGCATCCAGACCTTGCGCCCGGAAAGCAGCTGCCGGCCCTCGATCCAGCCGACGAAGCTGTCATCGGTGAAGCGTTCGTAGTAGATCTGGCGTCGCTCGTGCTGCTCGTCGGCGAAGAGGGGGATGTCCCCCGGGCCCAGGCACTCGTAGCCGCGCCGCTGCATGTCGCGATAGCTCGCGTAGACGATCTGGTCGCTCTTCTCGAACACGGCGAGGCAGCCGAGCACCCGCTCGACGGCTTCCCCCAGGCTGGAGATGAACATGTGGGGGACGTTGCCCCCCTTGCCGCCGGCGAAGAGGCTCTGGGAGAGGCCGCTGTCGAGTGCGGAGAGGCCGGTGATCCGGCGCAGCATGTAGTCGAAGTCGTAGAACTCGCTGTGGCCCACGTGGATCGGCATGCCACCGGCCGGCCCGAAGTAGGTGACCACCTTGCGCAGAGGGCCGTAGGGCGAGTAGAAGGCCAGGAGGTCCATCAGACCCTCGCCCTCGTCCTGGCTCATCCGGTAGAAAAGGGCCTCCACGTTCGGATTCAGATATTCCATTCGAAGGGAGAGTTGTCCCATACGCCATCCTCAATTCGCCTAGATGCTGCTAAAAAAACGACCGACGCCACTTCGTCCCGCGACCTCGACGGCCCGGCGGTGATTCGATTACCGCAAACGCAATAAAATCTATGAAGACAGCTGCCAGTAGTCTATGCTGATTTTGTTGCTGAGGTCAATGCCCGAGTGGGTGCTTTCGGGGTCGGAGCTGTGACAGGCGGACGTACCCGCGGCTTCTTGACAGAATCAGTACCATCCCGGTACTCTTTGTGACCGGGAGCATCATGATCCGGATTACCCGCCTGTCCGACTACGGCATCGTCCTGCTGAGCCACCTCGCCGTCCAGCCCACACGGCTCTATACGGCGCCAGACCTGGCCTCCGAGGCCCGCCTACCCGCGCCGATGGTGAGCAAGATCCTGAAGAAGCTGGCCCGCTCCGGCCTCCTTGCATCACATCGCGGCGCCCATGGCGGCTACAACCTGGCCCGCCCGGCGGCCGACATCACCGTCGCCGAGATCATCACGGCGCTCGAGGGTCGGATCGCGGTGACCGAGTGCATCGAGGACGCCTGCGGCAACCAGGCCTTCTGTCCGGTCGAGAGCAACTGGCAGCGCATCAACCGCGCCATCCAGGACGCCCTCACCGGGATCACCCTCGCCGAAATGAGCCGGCCGGCATCGCTCCAGCTGGTCTCCCTGGGCGGCAGGCACTAGCGCCGAAGCTCCCCGGACCGGGCCCGGCACGCGCGAAGGTCGGACCCTCCATCGAAGCGAAAACAGTTCCCGCGAGAAGGGTCACGACATGCCGACCACCGCCACCGCCACCCTGGAACAGCTCGCCGAGCGCGACTACGAGTGGGGTTTCGTCACTGACATCGAGCAGGAGACCTTCCCCCCCGGCCTCTCCGAGGAGGTCGTCGCCCGACTCTCGGCCAAGAAGGGCGAGCCCTCGTGGATGCTGGACTGGCGCCTCAAGGCCTACCGCCACTGGTTGACCATGACCGAGCCGCGCTGGGCCAACGTCCACTACCCGCCGATCGACTACCAGTCGATCGCCTACTACTCGGCACCGAAGTCGGACAAGGACCGCCCCAAGAGCCTCGACGAGGTCGATCCCGAGCTGCTCTCGACCTACGCCAAGCTGGGCATTCCCCTGCGCGAGCAGGAGATGCTCGCCGGCGTGGCGGTCGACGCCGTGTTCGACAGCGTCTCGGTGGCCACCACCTTCAAGGCGAAGCTGCGCGAGGCGGGGGTGATCTTCTGCTCTTTCTCCGAAGCCGTGCTCGAGCATCCCGAGCTGGTGCGGCAGTACCTCGGCTCGGTGGTGCCCTACAGCGACAACTTCTTCGCCACCCTGAACTCGGCGGTGTTCTCGGACGGCTCCTTCGTCTACGTGCCCAAGGGCGTGCGCTGCCCGATGGAGCTCTCCACCTATTTCCGGATCAACGCCCAGAACACCGGCCAGTTCGAGCGCACCCTGATCATCGCCGCCGAAGGCGCCCACGTCAGCTACCTCGAGGGCTGCACGGCCCCCAAGCGGGACGAGAACCAGCTGCACGCCGCGGTGGTCGAGCTGGTGGCCCTCGAAGGGGCGACCATCAAGTACTCGACGGTGCAGAACTGGTACCCCGGAGACAAGGAGACCGGCAAGGGCGGCATCTTCAACTTCGTCACCAAGCGCGGCAAGTGTGAAGGTCGCAAGTCGAAGATCTCCTGGACCCAGGTCGAGACCGGCTCGGCGATCACCTGGAAGTATCCGAGCGTGATCTTGAAGGGTGACGATTCGGTCGGTGAGTTCTACTCGGTGGCCCTGACCAAGGGCTTCCAGCAGGCCGACACCGGCACCAAGATGATCCACATCGGCAAGAACACCAGGAGCACGATCGTTTCGAAGGGCATCTCCGCCGGTCATGGCCAGAACACCTACCGAGGCCAGGTCAAGATCCTCAAGGGGGCGGACGACGCCCGCAACTTCTCCCAGTGCGACTCGATGCTGATCGGTGAGAAGTGCGGTGCCCACACGTTCCCTTACATCGACGTCCAGAACCCCACGGCGCGCATGGAGCACGAGGCGACTACCTCGAAGATCGGTGAGGACCAGATCTTCTACTGCAATTCGCGGGGCATCTCGACCGAGGACGCGGTGTCGATGATCGTCAACGGCTTCTGCAAGGAGGTCTTCCGCGAGCTGCCGATGGAGTTCGCCGTGGAAGCGCAGAAGCTGCTCGAGGTCAACCTCGAGGGCAGCGTCGGCTAGCCAACCCAGAAAACAATTCTGAAGAGGAAAGATACGGGAGCTCGCAGCACCATGTTGAAGATTGACCATTTGCACGTTTCGATCGAGGGCCGGGAGATCCTCAAGGGCATCGATCTTTCGGTTGGGCCCGGAGAGGTCCACGCGATCATGGGCCCGAACGGCTCGGGCAAGAGCACGCTCGCCCAGGTGCTCGCCGGCCGCGAGGAGTACGAGGTGACCGGCGGCGGGGTGACCTTCCTCGGCCAGGACCTGCTCGAGCTCGATCCCGAGGACCGGGCTCGCGAGGGCATCTTCCTCGCCTTCCAGTACCCGGTGGAGATCCCCGGGGTGTCGAACACCTACTTCCTGAAGGCGGCGCTCAACGGCATCCGCAAGCACCGCGGCCTGCCGGAGATGGACGCCATCGACTTCCTCGGCATGGCGCGCGAGAAGATGAAGCTGGTGCGGATGGACGAGGCGCTGCTCCACCGGCCGGTCAACGAGGGTTTCTCGGGCGGCGAGAAGAAGCGCAACGAGATCTTCCACATGGCCGTACTCGAGCCGCGCCTGGCCGTGCTCGACGAGACCGACTCCGGTCTCGACATCGACGCCTTGAAGATCGTCGCCGACGGCGTCAACTCGCTGCGCTCCAAGGACCGTTCCTTCCTGGTGATCACCCACTACCAGCGGCTGCTCGACTACATCGTGCCGGACTTCGTGCACGTGCTCCTGGACGGGCGGATCGTGCGCTCGGGCGGCAAGGAGCTCGCCCTCGAGCTCGAGGCCAAGGGCTATGCCTGGCTCGAAGAGGAAGTGGCGGCGGCCCTGCCCGCCTGAAGGGAGCGACGATGAGCACGGCAACCCTGGAGCATCCGGCCGCGACGTCTCTCGCCCCCTGGGTGGAAGCGTTCGAGCGGCTCCGTCTGGAGCGTGCGGGCGAGCCCGGCTTCCTCGCCGACCTGCGCCGTAACGCCTTCGACCGCTTCGTCGAGCTGGGTTTCCCCACCACCCGACAGGAGGACTGGCGCTTCACCAACGTCTCGAGCCTCGCGCGCACCGCCTTCGCGCCCCCGCCGACGGCCCCCGCGGCGAGCAGCGCCGAGGCCGCCCGCTTCGGCTGGCCGGGCGGGATCCGGCTGGTTTTCGTCGACGGCCGTTTCGCCCCGTCGCTCTCCGCACTCGACGGCCTGCCGGCGGGCCTCACGGTAGCCAGCCTCGCCGACGTGGCGGCGCGGGAGCCCGGGAGGCTCGAAGGCCGCCTCGGTGCCCACGCGAGCTTCGCCGAGCATCCCTTCGTGGCCTTGAGCACGGCCTTCACCACCGACGGCGCCTACCTCGAGACGGCCCGGGGCGCGGTGATCGAGGAGCCCGTGCAGCTGATCTTCCTCACCACCGCGGCGCCGGCCCCCTCAGTCGTCTTCCCGCGCCTGCAGGTGGTTGCCGGAGAGGCCAGCCAGCTGACCCTGGTCGAGACCTACGCCAGCCTGGGCGAGGGCGTCACCTTCACCTGTGCCGTCACCGAGGTGGCGGCCGGCCCGGCCTCGGTGGTCGATCACTACAAGCGGCAGATGGAGTCGGTCTCGGCCTATCACCTGGCGACCTTGCAGTTCCACCAGGACCGCTCGAGCAACCTCTTCTCGCATTCGATCTCGACCGGCGGCGCCCTGGTCCGCAACGACGTCAACGCCGTGCTGGACGGCGAGGGCGCCGAATGCACCTTGAATGGCCTCTACGTGCTGCGCGGCAGCCAGTTCCTCGACAACCACATGCGGGTCGACCACGCCAAGGCCCACTGCAACAGCTTCGAGCTGTTCAAGGGGGTGCTCGACGAGCGCTCCCGGGCGGTGTTCAACGGCCGCATCTTCGTCGCCAAGGGCGCCCAGAAGACCGACGCCAAGCAGTCCAGCCGGAACCTCCTGCTCTCCCGTGAGGCTCTGGTCAACGCCAACCCGCAGCTCGAGATCTTCGCGGACGACGTCAAGTGCACCCACGGCTCGACGGTGGGCCAGCTCGACGAGGACGCGATCTTCTACCTGCGCTCCCGCGGCATCGGCGAGGAGGCGGCCCGCAGCCTGCTGACCTATGCGTTTGCCGCCGACATCGTGGAGCGGCTGAAGGTCGAGCCCCTGCGGCGCGAGGTGGAGGAGTTCCTCTTCCATCGTCTGCCCAAGGGCGAGATCGTCCGCCAGGCGGTATGAGCGAGGCCGTCGCAGCGCCGGAACGGCCCGCGGTCGCTCCCGTGGCCTTCGACGTCGAGGCCGTGCGCCGGGCCTTCCCCGCCGTGGGTCCCGGCCTCGCCTACCTCGACAACGCCGCCACCAGCCAGAAGCCCGAAGCGGTGATCGCCGCCGTCGCCGGCCACTGGCGGAGGGGTACGGCGAACGTGCACCGCGGGGTCTACGGCCTCGCCGCACAGGTGTCGGCCGACTACGAGGCGGCGCGCGCGCGGGTGGCCCGCTTCCTCGGCGCCCGCGCCGAAGAGCTGGTGTTCCTGCGCGGCACCACCGAGGCCATCAACCTGGTGGCCCGCACCTTCGTGGGCCAGCGCCTGGCCGGAGGCAGACACGGTGACGCCGTGCTGGTCACCGAGATGGAGCATCACGCCAACGTCGTCCCCTGGCAGCTCCTGCTCGGCGAGACGGGTGGCCGCTTGCTGGTGGCGCCGGTCGACGACCGCGGCGAGGTGATCCTCGAGGAGTGGCGGCGGCTGCTCGGGGAGGGGGTGGCCTTCGCCGCCTTGCCCCACGTCTCGAACGTGCTCGGCACGATCAACCCGGTGACCGAGATGACCCGCCTCGCCCACGCGGCCGGCGTCCCGGTGCTGGTCGACGGCGCCCAGGCGATGGCCCACCTGCCCGTGGACGTCGGCGCCCTGGGCTGTGACTTCTACGCCTTCTCGAGCCACAAGGTCTTCGGACCCAGCGGGATAGGGGCCCTGTGGGGGCGCGCCGAGCATCTCGCCGGCATGCCCCCCTTCCTGGGTGGCGGGGACATGATCCGTTCGGTGTCCTTCGCGGGGACCACCTACGCCGACCCACCCACCCGCTTCGAGGCGGGCACGCCGGCGATCGAGGCCACGCTCGGCCTCGCTGCCGCGCTCGACTTCCTGGACGGCCTCGACCGCGAGGGCCTGGCCGCGCACGAGGCGGACCTCACGGCCTACGCCCTGTCGCAGCTTGCCGAAGTGCCGGGGCTCCGGCTGATCGGCCAGGCGAGGGAGCGGGTGGGGGTCTTCTCCTTCGTGCTCGACGTCGCCCACGCCCACGACGTGGCCACCGTGCTCGACGTCGAAGGAGTGGCGGTGCGCGCCGGCCACCACTGCGCCCAGCCCCTGATGGCCCGCTTCGGTGTGCCGGCCACGGCCCGGGCTTCGCTCGCGCTCTACAACACCCGCGCCGAGGTGGACCGGCTGATCGCCGGCCTCGGCCGCGTGCGGGAGCTGTTCGGCCCATGACCGAACTGAGAGCCCTCTACCAGGAGATCATCCTCGACCACACCCGGCGGCCGCGGAACTTCGGCCCCCTGGCTGGCCCGAGCCGCTCGGCGCGGGGGGACAACCCCCTCTGCGGCGACCGCTGCACGGTGCATCTCGCACTCGAGGGCGATACCGTGCGCGAGGTCACCTTCGAAGGCTCCGGCTGCGCTCTCTCGACCGCCTCGGCCTCGCTGATGACCGAGGCGGTCAAGGGCAAGACCCTCGGCGAGGTCGAGCACCTCTTCGAGACCTTCCACACCCTCCTGACCGGTGATCCGTCGAAGCCCGGCGAGGCCCCCCCGGAGCTGGGCAAGCTCGAGGTCTTCTCCGGCGTGCGCGAGTTCCCCGTGCGGGTCAAATGCTGCACCCTGCCCTGGCACACCCTGAAGGCGGCGCTGGCGGCGAAGGACGGGACGGTGTCGACGGAGTGAGCCGCCCCGGACCGGCATCGTCGCATCACGTCATCTTGACATCTTGCGGCGACGCTCCTAGCATCGCCCCATGCGTACGACGCTGGAGATCGAGGACGACGTGCTGGAGGCTGCGCGCAGCGTTGCCTCAGCCGAGGGCTTGAGCCTGGGAGCAGCACTCTCTCGCCTCGCCCGAAAGGGCCTACAACCGCAGCTGTCCGACCGCGAGCGCAACGGCTTCCCCGTTTTCGATGTACCAGAGAACGCGACGCCGATCACCCTCGAGATGGTCCAGCGGGCACTCGAAGACTAGAGAATGAAACCCGCTCTTCTCGACGTCAATGTTCTGGTGGCGCTCGCCTGGCCAAGTCACGTCCACCACGAGGTCGCACACCGGTGGCTCGCCTCTCGCGGGAAGGTCCCTTGGGTAACGTGCCCCACGACCCAAGCAGGTTTCGTGCGGGTCTCGTCCAATCGAACCGCGTTGCCCGAAGCGAAGACCCCCCGCGAGGCGCTCGCCCTTCTCCGCCGGATCGTGGCTGTGCCTGGACACCAGTTCTGGCCGGACGACATTGCCTTCGCGGACTCCCCTTTCGTGGCAGATCATCGGCTCCATGGGTACAGGCAGGTGCCGGATGCCCACCTCTTGGCGGTCGCGCTTCGACACGGAGGATGTCTCGCGACGTTCGACCGGGCCGTTCGCGGCCTGGTTCCGGAAGGCCTGGTAGCGACCGAAGCTGTGAACGTGGTGCTCGATAGGTGAGGGGTCGCACAGGCCCCACCCACCAGTGCTTTCGCGCAGGTGAGCGGGGTCCTGGAGCTGCGACGGCTTACTGCTTCGCGGCTGGCGGTGCCGGCGGCGCCGGTTGGGCCGGGGGCGGGGTCGGCGGGGCGATCGAGACCAGCTCCACCTCGAAGACGAGCGTGGCGGCCGGAGGGATCACCGGCGGTCGGCCCTGGTCGCCGTAGGCGATCTTCGACGGGCAGACCAGGCGGCTCTTGCCCCCCACCTTCATCTTCTGCACCCCTTCAGTCCAGCAGGGGATCACCCGGTTCAGGGCGAAGGTCGCCGGCTGGCCGCGATCGACCGAGCTGTCGAACACCTTGCCGTCGCGCAGGGTGCCGTGGTAGTGCACGGTCACCGTGTCGGTAGCGGCCGGGCTCGCGCCGGTGCCGGCGGCGAGCTCCGTGTAGATCATCCCGGAGTCGCTCTTGACGGCCCCGGCCTTGCCCGCCTCGGCGGTGAGGAAAGTTTCGGAGGCGGCCTTCTCGCGTTCGGCGGCCGCGGCCATCCGGGTCTGGGCGAGAGCCTGGACCTTCGGACCGAACTCCTCGGCCTTGATCTTGGGCTCGCGGCCGGCGACGCCATCGGTCATGCCGGCCGAGACCAGGGCGACCTCGGCTTCAGTGAGCTGGAACTGCTGGAGGTTGGCGGCGATCAGGAGGCCGATCGCGTAGAGGGTCTTCTGGTCGTCGGTCTCGAGGACCGGCCCGGCAGCCGGTGCCTGGGCGATGGCCGGCGCCGCAACCAGCAGCAGGCCCAGAGTCAGGCCGGCCAGCGTGCGGCGCAGAATCTTAGGGGTCATCGGAGCTCCTTTCTGGCGATTGGAAAGAGGTCACGTTACCACACGGCTCCTTGGCCCCCGGGAATGAGCCTCGACGCCCGGCCGTACTCCTCGCAAACACACTCTGGAGGAGGATGGGCGATGAAACTCAAGCGAATCGGTGTGCTCTCGGCCGGTCTGACGATGGCCGCTCTCTACGGCGGGATCGCCCTGATCTTCGGAGCGATCCTCTCCGTGCTGTCGCTGGTCGGCGCCGGGATCGTCGCCGCCAGCGGCGACGACATGGCCTGGCTGGCGCCGCTCTTCGGCGTCGGCGCCATCGTCGTCCTGCCCATCGTCTACGGCATCTTCGGCTTCCTCGGCGGCATCCTCACGGCCTTCCTCTACAACCTCGCGGCCGGCTTCACCGGCGGCATCGAGCTCAGCCTGGAGTGACCGGGGCCGGGGTCTCGACGGCCGCGGGCACCGGCTCGGGCGCGAGGGTCGCGGGATCGACCGTCACGGTCGAACGGATCAGCACCGACTCGTTCGCCCAGAACATCCCGGGCATGGTCTCGGCCGGCCGCTGCGGCGCCGGCTGCCCGGGCAGGGTGGGTAGCCCGAAGCGCTGGCCAACCACCTCCAGCTCCACCGGTCCGCCCTCCGCCCCGAGCTCGAGGTCGAGCTCCGACCGGCCGGGAGCGTGGAAGAACAGCGTCGTCGGCGAGCCGGCTGCCAGAGCGTCGGTGGGCAGGGCGTTGCCGCCGAGACTCACCGACGACAGTCGGCCCGTGGGGCGCAGCACGATCAGCAGACGATCGGGGGCCTGGCGCCAGGTGAAGCGCACCTTCGCCTTGCCCTCCGCGGTGCGGAAGGAAGAGGCCGTGCCGCCGGCCCCCTCGAGGGCCGGCGCGGGCTGGATGAAGCCGGAGCGGCTCGTGCCGAGGATGGTGGGTAGCGATCCCCGCTGCGGCTGGTCGCTCAGGTACTGGCGGACGAACGGGTCGAGCGCCGGGTTGAGGCTCATCCAGGAGGCTTTGCCGGTTTCGGCGTCGAGCCAGTACCACAGGCTCGAGAAGCGACGGTTCTCCGGCGAGAAGCCGGCTGAGAGCTTGACCGCCACGATCAGGGCGAGGCCGATCGCCACCATGCCGAGCGGCAGCAGGTGAGGGCGGACCGACGGCCGGCCGAGGGCGAGCAAGGCCGGGAGGAAGGCGGAGAGGACGAGGAAGACCCCGCCCGCCATCAAGCCGGCGGCGCCCCCTTCGAGGGCGGCACCGAGCAGGGCGAGGGAGGGCACCCACAGAGCGGCGGTGACCACACCGGTCGCGGCCAGCCAGACGACCGTCGCGAGCCCCGGCTGCTCCGCCTTGGGCGCCGAGAGCCAGGTCCAGAGGGTCGCGATGCCGCCCAGCAGGGGCCACACGAAGAGATAGGAGGCGCCCGGAGCCAGGGCGCTCGCTGCCACGGCCGCGATGCCGGCCAGCACCAGGCCTCCGGCGGCCAGGTTCTCCCCGCCGAGCCGCCGCGCGGCCCAGCGCAACAGGGCGACCGCCAGCCCCGCCGCCAGCAGGGCGATCGCCAGCAGATAGAGAGAGTTGCTGGAGCGGCCGTTCCACAGCAAGAAGTTGTAGGGCGGGCTCCAGACCAGGCGACCGAGGTAGCCCGCCAGCGTGGCTAGCACCACGGTCCCCACCAGGGCCGCCAGGAAACCGCCGAGGAGCCTGCCGGTGCTCAGGCGTTCACGCTTCCGGCCGCGAAGGATCAGGGCCACCAGGCCGATCGCGGCGAGGGCGGTCAAGGGCCAGACCAGAGCGCCCGGGTAGTGCACGAAGACGAGGGAGAAGAACGGGAAGTAGATGGCGTTCGGGCTTTGCCAGGACGCGGCGAGGTCGGCATTGCCCAGCTCCCGGGCGAGGCCGAGAGCGGCGTCGCCATGGTGCTGCAGGCTGGCGCGATCGAGGCGCCTCAGGTCGTCCTGCGCGAGGTGGTAGGCCGAGACGTTGTCGATGTAGGCGAAGTTCAGGCCCGGCTTGCCCCCCCGCCGCGCCATCGTGAAGTCGGTGTCGTTCGGCATCCGCCGATAGACCTCGTAGGCATAGGAGAAGGCGACCGGCGACGGCACCGCCCGGGCGAAGGCCTGGATCAGTCGGCCGTTGCCAGCGCTGGTCTCGAACATCACCGACGCGCCACGGTTGCCGCGCGCCTCGAAGTTGAGCACCAGCCCTACCTCGGCCGCCCGCGGGTGCTGCTCGAAGAAGGCCCGTGCGCCCAGTAAACCGGCTTCCTCGGCGTCGGTGAAGAGGAAGAGGACGTCGTTGGCGAGCGGCGGCCCGGCCTTCAGGGCGCGGGCCGTCTCGAGCAGGGTGACGACGCCGCTGCCGTCGTCCGAGGCGCCGGGGCCGCCCGGCACCGAGTCGTAATGAGCCATCAGGGCCAGGCTGCGGCCGGGCCGGGTGCCGGGCAGGCGGGCCAGGACGTTGGCCACACGCCCGGCCAGCAGTCCCCAGCGGGCATCGTTCAGCACCACCGAAGTCTCTTGCACCTCGACCTCGAGGCCGAGGGCCCCCGCCCGGTCGACCAGCAGCTGGCGGACGCGCGCGTTCTCGGCCGAGCCGACCGGGCGGGGGGCGCGGGCGATCTCCTCCAGCTGGGCGTAGGCTCGCCCGGCGGAGAAGCGCTCGGCCGGTGCGTCGAGGGCCAGCGGGCGCGGAGGAGCGAGGGAACGGACGGCGGCCACGGCAGCCAGCACGATCAGCACGGAAACGACCAGGTAACGGAACGAGGATCCCATGAGCTCCCTCTCCCGGCTCCTCGGAGCCCTTGGGTTCGGCGGTTGGCGTAGAACGATACCAGCGCCCCCTCGGGAAGCTGGGTTCGCTGATCCGAGAATGCCCCCCGTGCGACGGATCGGGACATAGACTCGGTGACGAGACCACCACGGAGATGAGCCAGCAGACCTTCCTCGGCTTCCTCCTCCAGGCCAGCTGGCGTCAAGAGCGGGGCCAACCCGTGGTCCAGCTCCATGGCCGGCTGGAGAGCGGGGAGCCCTTCCTGGTTCGCGACCGGCGCGAGGTGCCCCACTTCTACGTCGAGCAGAGGCACGCCGAGGCGGCACGGGAGCTGGGGGCGACCCGCCAGCAGCCCAGCGACCGCCTGACCCTCGACCGCCGGCCGGTGGTGCGAGTGGAGGTTGGGCTGCCCAACGAGACCCCGGCCCTGCGCGACCGCCTGCACGCCGCCGGCGTGCCCTGCTACGAGGCGGACGTCCGCTTTGCTTCCCGTTTCATGATCGACCGGGGTCTGCGCAGCGCCGTCGAGATCCGCGGGCCGAGCGAGCTCCGGCCTGGAGTGGGCCGGGTCTTCGACGAGCCGGAGCTGGCTCCGGCCTCCTGGCAGCCCCGTCTGACCGTCCTCTCCCTCGACATCGAGACCGATCTCGAAGGTCACCTGCTGTCGGTCGCCCTGGCCACCGAGGCGGGCAGCGAGGTGCTGCTGTGCTCGCCCCCCGGCTATGGCTGGCCGCCGTCGGCCCAGCCCTTCCCCTCGGAGAAGGATCTGCTGGCCGGCTTCGTCGAGCGCCTGCGGGCCCTGGACCCCGACGTGCTCACCGGCTGGAACGTCGTCGACTTCGACCTCGCCGTGCTCGCTCGCCGGGCCGACGCCCTCCGGCTGCCGTTCGAGATCGGCCGCGACCGCGGCGCGCTGCGCCTCGAGCGAGTGCGCACCGGCCGGGGCTCGAGCCGGGCCATCGTCCCCGGCCGGCTGGTGCTCGACGGCATCGACCTCCTGCGCGGGGCCTTCATCCGCCGCGACGATTACTCCCTCGACGCCGTGGCCCACGACGTGCTGGGCCGCGGCAAGCTGCTCTCCGGCGGGGATCGTGGCGAGGAGATCGAGCGCCTGTTTCGCGAGGACCGGGCCCGTCTGGTCGAGTACAACCGGGTGGACGCCGAGCTGGTGCTGGGCATCCTCGAGCGCCTGAAGCTGATCGACCTCGCCGTGGCGCGCAGCCACCTGACCGGTCTCACCCCCGACCGTGTGGCCGGCTCGATTGCCGCCTTCGACTTCCTCTACCTGACCGAGCTGGGCAAGGCCGGCTACGTGGCCCCCTCGGTGGCCGCCGGGGCCACCGCCGACCTGCCCACCGGCGGCGGCCACGTGCTCGAGCCCCAGCCCGGGCTCTACGACAACGTGCTGGTCCTCGACTTCAAGAGCCTGTATCCGAGCGTCATCCGCAGCTTCGAGATCGACCCCCTCGGGCTGGTGCGTGAAGGCCAGCAGGAGGACGATCCGATCGTGGCCCCCAATGGCGCCGCCTTCCGGCGCGGCCGGGGCATCCTGCCGCGCCTGCTCGACGAGCTGTTTCCCCGCCGGGACGAGGCCAAGCGTGCCGGCGACGAGGTGGCGAGCCACGCCATCAAGATCCTGATGAACTCGTTCTACGGCGTGCTCGCCACCTCGGCCTGCCGCTTCGCCGACCCGCGCTTGTCCAACGCGATCACCGGCTTCGGCCGGGAGATCCTGCTCTGGTGCAAGCGGTGGCTGGAGGAGGAGGCCGGGCTGACTGTGCTCTACGGCGACACGGACAGCCTTTTCGTCGCCACCGGCCTCGCCGACCGCACCGCGGCGAGGCAGCTCGGCGAGCGCCTGGTCGAGCAGGTGAACGCCGCCCTGGCGGCTCATCTCGCCGCTACCTGGCGGGTGGAGAGCCGGCTCACCCTGCAGCTCGACCGGCTCTATCTCAAGCTGCACCTGATGAGCCTGCGCCACGGCACCGGCGGCGCCCGCAAGCGCTACGCCGGCCTCGCGGACGACGGCGCGGAGGGCAAGGTGGCCTTCACCGGCCTCGAGTCCGTACGGCGGGACGCCACCGAGCTCGCCAAGCAAGTTCAGCGGGGGCTCTACGAGCGCTGCTTCCGCGACCTCCCGGTCGGCCCCTTCCTCGCCCACACCGTCGAGGAGCTACGCTCCGGCCTGCTCGACGACCAACTGGTCTACAGGAAGGCCCTGCGCAAGCCCCTCGACGCCTACACCGCCACCACGCCCCCTCACGTGGCGGCGGCCCGCAAGCTGGCCAAGCCCCGCCGTCGCGGCCTGGTCGCCTACGTGGTCACCCAGGCCGGCCCGGAGCCCGCCGAGGAACGCCAGAACCCCTTCGACTACGACCACTACGTCGACAAGCAGATCCGCCCCGTGGCCGAGCCGGTGCTGGCGCTCTCGGGGCTGTCGTTCGAGAAGGTGATCGGTGAAGAGCGGCAGCTGACGCTGTTTGGGTGAGCACCGGGGCCAACCTTGACAAACCGTACCGATCGGGTCCAGAATCACTTCTCTTTGTTGAGACTTAGTCTCAATAGCTATCAGAATACTCAGCCACACGCTCGTGATCCCCGGCCTCACTCTGCTGCTCATGACCCTCGCGGCTCCGCCGGACGCCCTTCCCGCGTCCGGCCAGCGGGCTGCCGTCGAGCGCCGGGTGGCTTTGATGGGGACCGAGGCCCGGATCTGGGTCGCGGGACCGGATCGGGAGCAGGCCCTGGCCGCGAGTGAGGTGGCCTTGTTGGAGCTGGAGGCGGCGGAGGCGCGGCTTTCGACCTGGCGGGCGGAGAGTGAGCTGTCCCGGCTCAACCGCCAGCCGCCGGGTGAGGCGCTGGTGCTGTCACCGGAGCTGGCTTCCGAGCTGGCCGAGGCCGGGCGTTGCATCGAGCTGACGGCAGGCGCCTTCGACCCCACCGTGGGTGCCGTGCTGGACGCATGGGGCCTGCGCCTGGGGGGCCTTCCTGGCGGCCGACAGCCCTCCCCCGACGCATTGAAGGCCGCCCGGGCGGCGAGCGGGCCGGGGCTCTTACGGCTGGGGGCGGACGGCCGGGCTATGCGGCTCCACCCCGGCCTGCGTATCGAGGAGGGGGCCTTCGGCAAGGGCGCCGCCCTCGACCGGGCGATCGCGGCCCTCGCCGCACGGGGCCCGGGCTTCTCCGCCACCCTCGACCTCGGTGGCCAGGTGTCGCTGTGGAGCGCTCCCGCCGGAACCCGGGTCGCCGTCGCCCATCCCCGAGACCGGTCGCTCGTGCTGCTCGAGATCGAGGTGGAGGCGGGGTCGGTCTCGACCTCGGGGAGCTCCGAACGGGGGATCGTGGTCGGCGGCCGGCGGCTCGGGCACCTCTTCGATCCCCGCACCGGCGAGCCCGCCCCGGACTTCGGCTCGCTCACCGTGGTGGCGCCGACCGGCCTGCTGGCCGACTGCCTCTCGACCGGCCTCTACGTGCTGGGCCCCGAGGCGGCGCTGGCCTGGGCCGAGCGGCATCCCGAGGTCGGTGTGCTGGTGGTCGAGACGGTGGACGGCGGACTGAACGTGAAGGCCAGCGCCAACCTGGCCCCCCGGATCCGGCGACCCGGAAATGAACCCAACAACGAAGCAGGCAGCAGGGCCGCACCCCGATGATCGTGAGGCCCCGCTGCCCGGTGTGAACCTGCCGCGCGTTGCCGCGCGCGGCGCATCACGAGGAGGATTGTACGTGCAGGATTCAAGAGAGGTGAGATTCACGATTCGGGGCCTCCGGCGTCTCGCCGGAGCGCTCTTGGTGCTGGTTGGAATGCTGGCAGCGAGTGCCGCCCCGGCCTGGGCCGATGAGGCCGAGCGCATCGCCGAGCTCGAGAAGCAAGTGGCGGCCTTGAAGGCCGAGGTGGCCGCCCTCAAGTCCGCCGCCGCGGAGGGCAAGCCGCCCGTGGTGGCCGAGATCGAGCGCAAGATCGAGGTCCTGGCCCAGGAGCTCGAGCGCATCAAGCTGGGGGAGGCAGCCGTCGAGGCCGACCGCTCCGACTATGGCCTCGGCCCGGCGGCCTCCAAGATCTACCGCAAGGCCCAGGGCGTATCCATCGGCGGCTATGGCGAGATGCTCTACCAGGGCTTCGACGACACCCGCGACGACGGCGCCGCCTCCGGCCGCACCGATGAGCTCGACTTCGTGCGTGCGGTCTTCTACTTCGGCTACAAGTTCAGCCCCAAGTGGCTGTTCAACTCGGAGGTGGAGTACGAGCACGCCTCGACCGGCGAAGGCGGTGAGGTGTCGGTGGAGTTCGCCTACCTCGACTATCTCTACCGGCCGGAGCTCAACGTCCGAGCCGGCATGGTCCTGCTGCCGGTCGGGTTCTTGAACGAGCTGCATGAGCCCACGGTTTACCTCGGCGCCAAGCGGCCGGATGTCGAGCGGGTGATCCTGCCCACGACTTGGCGCGAGAACGGCCTCGGCCTCTTCGGCGACATCGGCGACTTCTCCTACCGCGCCTACCTGGTCAACGGCCTGGACGCCTCCGGCTTCACCGCCTCGGGCATCCGCGGCGGCCGGCAGAAGGGGGCCCTCGCCAAGGCCGAGGACCTCGCCCTGGTGGCCCGCGTCGACTGGCATGGCGTGCCCGGCCTCCTCGTGGGCGGCTCGGCTTACCGGGGTGACTCGGGCCAGGGCCTGACCACCGCAGCGGGTGCCGGCATCGACGCCACCACCACCATCTTCGAGGGCCACGTGGAGTGGCGTTTCCGCGGCCTCGAGCTGCGCGCCCTGGCGGTCAAGGGGGAGGTCGACGACGTCGCCGCCTTGAACGCTCGCCTCGGCCTCTCGGGGGCCAACTCGGTGGGCGAGGAGCAGGAGGGCTACTACCTCCAGGCCGGCTGGGACGTGCTGTCGGTCTTCGGTTCGGGCAAGGCGGCGCTCATCCCCTACGCTCGCTTCGAGACCTTCGACACCCAGAAGGCGGTGCCCACCGGCTTCCTCCGCGGCGCCTCTCGCGACGTCGAGAGCCTGACCGTGGGCGTGGCCTGGAAGCCGATCGATCGCATCGTCTTCAAGGCCGACTACCAGGACTACGACAACGGTGCCGGCACCGGCGTCGACCAGGTGAATGTGGCGCTCGGCTACACCTTCTGAGCGCCGGCGCCTCGCGGCGCTCGCCGGGCTCGCCCTGCTGGGCGCCGCTCGGGCACGGGGCGAAGGCCTCCTCTCCCAGGAGGAGGCCTTGCGGCTCGCCTTCCCGGGCTGCCAGGTGGAGCGCCAGACGATCTTCCTCACCCCCGAGCAGCAGGCGAAGGCCGGCCGCCTGGCCGGTTCCGCCATCGACAGCGGTCTGGTCTACCCCTACCGCGCCACTTGCGCCGGCAAGCCCGGCGGCACCGCCTTCTTCGACAGCCATCGGGTGCGCACCCAGCCGGAGACCCTGATGGTGGTGGTGACCCCCGAGGGCAAGGTCGGGCGGCTGGAGGTGGTGGCCTTCGCCGAGCCGCCGGAGTATCTGCCGCGCCCGCCCTGGTACCGGCAGTTCGACGGCGACTCCCTCGGCCCGGACCTCGAGCTGGGCCGAGGGGTGCGTGCCACCACCGGTGCCACCTTGACCGCTCGTGCCACCACCGAGGCCGTGCGCCGCGTCCTCGCCTTGCACCAGGTGCTCGAGAAGGTGGCGGCGCGATGAGCCGCTTCGAGGCCTGGACCCTCCACGTCGCCACGCTCCTGGTCGGCGGCACCGGCCTGGTCTATGCGTGGATGCGCTATCTCGCCACTCCTGCCGATCCCTTCGCCGTGGTCAACCACCCCTGGCAGCCGGCCCTGCAGCATGGCCACGTCTGGGCGGCGCCCGTGTTGGTCTTCGGCATCGGCCTGATCTGGCGCGAGCACATCTGGAAGCACTTCCGGCGGGACGTCTGCGTGCGCCGCAGCACCGGGGTGGCGATGCTCCTGACCCTGGTGCCCATGGTGGCATCCGGCTACCTGCTCCAGACCGCCGTCGAGCCGTCCTGGCGCAAGCTCTGGGTCGTCATCCACCTGGTCGCCTCCGGGCTGTGGATCCTGGGCTACGGGGGCCACCTCCTGACCTCGAAGAGGAAGCGACAGAGCGCCGCCTGACCCTGTGCTACCCTGGAAAGCCACCTTCGCCCTCGGGTGGGACACGAATATGGCTGAACAGCGCGGAAGCAACGGCAACCGTCGGCGCGTCACTGGCCTCCTCCTGGTTTTGATCGTCGTCGCCGTCGGGGGCGTCTTCCTGGCCACCCGCGCCGGGCGTTCGAGCGCCCGACTTCCGAGCCCGCCGCGCGCCGCCCTACCTCGCCTCTACACCGACGTCGCCAAGGCCGCCGGCATCGACTTCCAGCACCATCGCCCGATCCTCGACGCGAAGCTCGAGCCGATCATGCCCTGGGTGTCCTCGGTGGGCGCGTCGGCCGCCGCGGGTGATTTCGACAACGACGGCTTCCTCGACCTCTACGTCAGCGACTCGAATCCCGGCCAAGCCAACCGCCTTTACCGCAACGGCGGCGACGGCACCTTCACCGACGTGGCCGCGAAGGCCGGCGTGGCCTTCGTCAACGACGCCACCGGCGCCACCATGGACGCCATCTGGGGCGACGTCGACAACGACGGCTGGGCCGACCTCTTCGTGGTGCGCTGGGGCCGGGATCTGCTCTTCCACAACAACGGCGACGGCACCTTCACCGATGTCACGGCGAAGCGCTTCCGCCGCGAGGACGGCAGGCCCGGCACCGACTGGCGCAACGGCAACGGCGCCGTGCTCATCGACTACGACAAGGACGGCCGCCTCGACCTCTACGTCGGCAACTACTTCCAAGCGCACGATCTCTGGCACCTGACCACCACCCAGATCATGCACGACAGCTTCGAGACCTCGCGCAACGCCGGGGCCAATCAGCTCTTCCACCAACGGGCGGACGGCACCTTCGAGGAGGTCGCCGAGCAGGCCGGCGTGGCCGACGTCGGCTGGGCCCTCGCCGTGGGCACCGCCGACGTCGACAACGACGGCTGGCCCGACCTCTACGCCGCCAACGACTTCGGCCCGGACCAGCTGTTCGTCAACCGGGGCGACGGCACCTTCGAGAACGCGACCGAGCGCGCCCTGGGCTTCGACAGCAAGAAGGGCATGAACATCGACTTCGGGGACTTCGACAACGACGGCTGGCTGGACGGATACGTCACCAACATCACCACCGCCGAGTACCTGCAAGAAGGCAACATGCTCTGGCACAACGAGGGTGTCGACGCCGAGGGCCGGGTGAGCTTCACGGACGTCGCCCTCGAGGCCGGCACCTACGATGGCGGCTGGGGCTGGGGAGCGAAGTTCCTCGACTTCGACCACGACGGGGACCTGGACATCGCGTCCGGCAACGGCTTCATCAGCGCCGGGGAGGGCAACTTCTGGTACGACCTCGCGAACTTCACGGTGGCCGGGCAGGACACCTCGGACGCCGCCAACTGGCCACCGATCGGCGACCGCTCCTTCTCCGGCTACGAGCGGGTGCGCTTCTTCGTCAACGACGGCCAGGGTGCCTTCACCGAGCGGGCCGTCGACGTCGGGCTCGACACCCTCCGCGACGAGCGGGGCATCGCCTATCTCGATTACGACAACGACGGCGACCTCGACCTCTACTTCGCCAACCAGCACCAGCAACCCCACCTCTTCGCCAACGCCGGGGTGCCCGGCCGGCACTGGCTGCAGGTGCGCCTGATCGGAGACCCGGCCCGCCAGACCACCCGCGACGCCGTCGGCGCCCGGGTGGCCGTGCTCGCCGGTGGGCGCGCCCAGCTGCGAGAGAGAGACGGCGGCAACGGCTTCTCCGCCCAGAGCGACCCGCGCCTCCACTTCGGGCTGAGCGACGCCGCCATCGTCGAGAGGCTGGAAGTGACCTGGCCGGATGGGGGCGTCCAGGCGCTCGAGAACGTGCCGGCCGACCGGCTGATCGAGGTGCGCCAGGATCCAGCCGCCTACCAGGCCGAGCGGCAGATCCGCTTCGCCGGCCCCGAGCCGCGGACGGTCGAGAAGGCGGCGCCTGCAGCGCCCCAGATCGATCCCGTCGAGCTGGACCGCCAGCTCGGCCTGATGGAGCAGGAGCTCGTCGGCGCCATCTCGGGCTTCCGGACGACGAGCCTCTACCGCTCCCGTGCCGTCGCCTTCGGCCAGCACGATCGCGCCATCGCCTTCTTCCAGCAGAGGGTGAAGGCGCAGCCCGAGGACCTCGGCCACCGGATCGCCCTCGCCGCGGCCCTGGTCGACAAGATCCCCGCCTGCGGTGGCGTGGCCGCGGTGGTGTGCAAGGGCTCGCTCGCCAAGCGCTCGCTCGACCAGCTCGACGTGGTGCTCGAGCGCCAGCCGGACTCCTGGGTGGGCCGCTACTGCCGCGGCATCAACCACCTGCACTGGCCGCGGGCCCTGCTCCACAACGACGCCGCGGCCGAGGACCTGGCGCGGGCGCTGGAGCTCCAGGAGCGGCGCGGCGACCTGCAGCCCGGCTACCTCACGGTCTACGTCGCCCTGGGCGACGCCTACACCAAGGCCGGCGAGTACAAGAACGCCCGCGAAGCCTGGAAAGCCGGCCAGCGCCGCTTCCCCGACGCTCCGCAGCTCAAGGAGCGCCTGGCGATCGAGGACAACGGCGAGCTGCTGAGCTACGTCCTCAAGAACCGCTCCCTCGACCAGCCGATCGACACGGATCTGTCGTTCGTGGATGGGATTCCGGGGTTGCGGTAGGGGGGCGGGTCGTGGAGCTGCGGGCCGGGCAGCTGTTCTACATCCCGCCGGTGCCGCACGACAGCTGGGTGGTCGGGGACGAGCCCTACGTGTCTCTCCACTTCCTGGGCGCGGACCACTATGCGAGGTAGGGGCGGTCAGGGGAGCCGCAGAACGCTCCGGTCCCCTCGCCCCCCGCAGGGGGGAGAGGGTTAGGGTGAGGGGGCCTTCCGTGGCACCGAGCCGAGTCGGCCCCTGCCGGCAGAGGGCTGCGGAGTACCGCACCCCTTCCCCTTAGCCGTCGCTTCGTGAGATCCCCCTCACCCTGGCCCTCTCCCCCTGGCGGGGGAGAGGGGATCGGAGGGGAGGCCCCTCGGCTTCGCTCGGGGCGAGATCCGGGGCCAGCTGATGCTCTGGGGCGACCGCCCTACCGCCCCTCCCCGAAGCGCTGAAGCGGCACCCAGCGGGTGTTGTAGCGGGCCTTCCACTCTTCGTCCGGCGTCGGGACCCCGGGCTCGCTGGGCAGGGGCTCGACCGTCCAGCCGGTGGCGATGTTGGGGTCGCTGTCCTTGTCCCAACCCACGGACTCGAAGAAGAAGGTGCGCACCTTGCCCGGCGGTAGGGGCGGGAAGGCCCGGGCGTCGAAGGTCAGGGCCACGGCATCGCCGGAGTTGAGGATCGCGAGGCGCCCGTCGCGCCGGGTGACCAGCTCGAGCACGTCGCCGTAGCGGGTGGACCAGCCTTCGAGGGCGGTGCGCCAGGGCGGCAGGAGCCCGACCTGGTCCCACCGCGCGCGGGTCGGGCCGCCCTCCTCCTCGGGGGCGAGCCGCGAGAAGCCCCGGTAGCTCATCACGGCCGAGCTGGCGAGCTGGGCCGTGGTGGCCAGCTCGCTCGCCGGCCGCCGCTCGAAGAGGGCGATGCGGTCCCAGCGGATCTCGAAGCTGGTGGTCAGGCGCAGCTTGCGCGCCCCCCGGGGCAGCTTGCCGGCGAGGTCGACCAGGATGGTCTTGCTCTTGCCGGCGGGCATGCCCACCACCACCGGCAGGGGGCGGAAGAGGCCGTCGCCGGTCTCCACCTCGAGCGTGGGCGGCACTACCTGCACTTCCTTCGACTGCGACAGGGCGATGTTGGTGCTGGCGTCGCCGTACTGGAGCCAGCCGGAGAGGGCGAGCACCAGGGGGCGATCGGCGGCGAGGGGGCCGAAGTCGAGGGTCAGGGTCCGCGGCAAGGTCTGGCCGCGGAAGGACGGCGGCAGGGGCACGCCGATGCCGGCCCGCCGGCCGTCCAGCACGGCGAGGGCGGCGGTCTCGTCCCGAGCCTCCTTCCCCTGGGCATCCTCGGCCCTCGCCGAGCGCAGCGCGCCGGCCGGCGCCAGGGCCCACAGCTCGGAGGGCGGGAAGGGGGCGGGCATCAGCTTGTCGGTCGGGTGGACCTCGACCCCGGGCTCGTGGTCCACCGCCACCAGCCGGGCGTGGTCGAAGTAGAAGACCTCGCGGAACTCCGAGGTCACGGCCAGGTGGTAGGCGCCGTCCCTCGCGGGCAGCGCGGTGGCCGGGCCGATCTCGACCAGCTCGTCCGGGTCGGCGCTCATCATCACGTCGCGGGAGATCGGCAGGCCGATCGGCGCGTTGCCCAGGATGTCCGTGACGAAGCGGAAGGTCCCCCCGTCCCAGGCATACAGGAAGGGGCAGGAGCCGGTCGCGACGTTCTTCTCGACCAGCTGGAGGGCGCCCGCCGGCAGCCCGATGGCCACCTGGTTGTCGATCACGCCGTTGCCCCAGACGGTGCGCACGGCATCGAGCTGGCGATGGGGTCCAATGCCGATCTCGAGCGCCCCGCCGGTGGCGAAGCGCCTCGCCCGGAAGGAGCCGGCGCGGACCTCGATCTCGGTGCCCACCCCCTGGGGGTTGGTCTTGGTGCCCACCAGGCGGAGCTTGAGCTGGCCAGAAGCACTGCCGCCCTCGTTGCGGAGCAGGGCGAGGCCCTGGGCGCCGGTGACCAGCAGGTCGCTGTCGCCGTCGCCGTCGAGGTCCGCGGCCTCGAGCCAGCGCAGGGGACCGCCGCTCAAGGATGACGGGACCAGCAGCTCGGTGAGGCTTGAGAACCTCCCGGTCCGATCCGGCCGCAGCAGGTAGAGAGATGGGCCGTTGCCCACGGCGAGGTCGGGCTGGCCGTTGTTGTCCACGTCGAGGACGGCCAGGGCCGTGGGCGCCAGGCCGCCGACCCCGAGGTACGGCGGCGAGTCTCCGGCGAGGGCGCGCAGGGAGACTTTCTCTGCTCCGAGCAGGGCCACGGCGGCAGAGGCGCCGCCGCCCATGAAGTGTTCGGCCGCCACCCTCTCGGCCACCGGCCAGGCTTCGCCCCGGGGAGCGAAACGGCCCAGACGTTGACCCATCCAGGCAACCGTGGGGGCCCCCGGGCGAGCCACCACGAGGTCGATCGCCACGTCGCCGTCGAGGTCGGCCGCGGTCACGTCCGCTACCGGCCCGGTGATGGTCAGCCCGGCCGCCTCCGTGGCGTCGCGGAAGGTGCCGTCGCCGTTGTTCTGCCAGAGCGCGAGGCCCGTGGCGCCCCCGAGCAGCAGGTCGAGGTCGCCGTCGTGGTCGGTGTCGGCGAAGCGGGCCACGGAGAACGACCCCGCCGGCAGGCCGGAGGCGGCCGTCACGTCGCGGAAGCTCGCCTCACCGCTGCGCAGCAGCAGGCGCGGCCCGCCGGGCTCGAGGGCGAGGAGGTCGGTGCGAGCATCGGTCTTGGGGTCGAAGCGGGCGCCCGCGGCCACCTCGTTGCGCCAATCGGCGGCCACCAGGACCGAGGCTGGGTCGAGCTTGGGCGCTCCCTCGGCCGCGCGGAAGGCGAGCCGCTGGCCCTCGGGTGCGAGCAGTCCGAGGGTGCCGTCCGCGGCCAGCGCGGCGAGGACGTAGCGGCCGTCCGGCCGCAGGTCGAGCACGGCGGCGGTGGCGAGGACCGGGGTGCCCGGGGCCAAATGCTCGGCCGTGGCGTCGGCGAAACGAACGGCCGGCGCGGCGAGCTCTCCCCCTCCATCGACCGCGGGCGGGGCCAGCTCACCGACGGTGTAGCGGCAGGTCTCGAGCTCCTCGGGTGTGCGGGAATCGACCCCCAGCCGCGAGCGCAGGCGCAGGAACTCGCCATTCCAGCGGTCGTACTGAGCGCGGTCGCCGCGGGCCAGGCTGGCGCGGGCCAGCCGGTAGTAGGCGGTGACGTGCAGGGGATCGATGCGCACCGTCTCGTTGAGCTCGCGCCAGGCGTCGTCCGGGCGCTCCGCGGCCTGGTAGGCGGCGGCGAGCTGGAAGCGGAGGGCGGCGATCTCGGGGTCGAGCTTTGCCGCCTGCTCGAGCTCGGCGATCGCCTCGGCGTGCCGGCCCTCGCGGGCGTGGGTGATACCGCTGAGATAGCGCGTGGCGGCCGAGGAGCGCTCGGACCCGGCCGCCGTCTCGAGGGCGGCCAGAGCCCCCGCGTGGTCCCGAGCCAGCAGCTTCGCCCGCGCCAGGTTGCGCGCCGCCGCGGCCGAGCGGGGATCGAGGCTCATCGCCCGGGCGAATGCCTCTGCCGCCTTGGCGGAGTCTCGGTTCTCGAGCCAGGCCTTACCCTGGCTCATCGCCTGGGAGAAGGCGCCGGCCTGCTCGGGGCTGAGCTTCGGACCGCCGCAGGCGAGGACGAGGAGGCTCAGGGAAAGAGTCAGAAGACGGGCGCAGCGGGCGGTTCGCATGGTCGGGGCAGTATAGCGAGGGGACCCCTCACCCCTGCCCCTCTCCCGACCCACCCGCCACTCCCTCCCGGGAGAGGGGTTCAAGAAGGAGGACGAACCTAGCCATCTTCCCGTCTCTTCTGGCCTCCCCCTCTCCCGGGCGGGAGGCAGGGGTGGGTCGGGAGAGGGGGAACGAGGGGGTGAGGGTCTCAGTTCCCACCCAGGATCAAGGGCAGGCCGTCCTTGCCGGAGCCGACCACCACCACCTTGGTGTTGGGGCTCTCCGCGATCTTGAGGGTGGCCTCGATGCCCTTCCAGCGCAGCAGCTGGTCCGAGATGCCGGTCGAGACGATCTTCTGGAAGTCGGCGATGCCCTCGGCCTCGATGCGCTTGCGGTCGGCCTCCTGCTTCTCCTTCTCGAGCACGAACTGCATGCGCTGGCTCTCCTGTTCGGAGGAGAGCTTCTCCTCGATCGCCCGCGCCAGCCGCTCGGGCAGCACCAGCTTGCGCAGGGGCGTGGACTCGACGTTGATGCCGCGGGGCTCGACCAGCTTGCGTAGCTCGGTGGCGAGGCTCCCGGCCAGTTGCTCGCGCTCCGAGGTGTAGAGGGCCTTGGCCTCGTAGCCGGCGGTGACACCGCGGGCCACCGAGCGGAACTGCGGCACCAGCACCACCTCGACGTAGTTGGGGCCGATCGTGCGGTAGACCGTCGGCGCCTGCTCGGGGTCGAGGTGGAAGAGCAGGCTGGCCTCGAGCTTCATGGCCAGGCCCTCCTTCGAGGGCACCTCCAGGTCCTCCTTCAGCTCGTGGGTCTTCACCGACATCTTGACCACCCGGGCGAAGGGGTTCACCAGATGGATACCCGACTTGAGGCTCACCGGCCGGACGTCGCCGAAGAGGTCGACCACGCCAACGTGGCCGGCGGGGACGACGGTGACGGCGCTCGCCACAAAGGCGATCACCAGGATCAGGGCGAGGAGAGGGACGACGCGACGAAGCACGCGGCCGAGGGGGGAGCCATCGGGACCCAACAGCCCGGGGTCGAGGGCGAACTTGCTCATAGCGAACAGCCTCCTTTGGGGATCCCGGGAGACACCTCTACTCAGCTACGGCGATCGGCGCGTGCTGAGTGTTGGTGTCCCGGGTCTCGGCGATCTTACGCAGAGGCCCGGGGGGCTGTTCCGGGGTGAGGGCTCAGAGCCCGAGCCGGAGCTTCTGGCCGGGGAAGATGCGGGTCTTCTTGCCCATGCCATTGGCACTCATCAAGGCCCGGACGGTGGTGCCGTAGCGCTGGGCGATCGAAAACAGGGTGTCGCCCACGGCGACCAGGTGCTCGGTTGGCTTGCTGCCGTCGGGCAGAGCTTCGATCTGGGTGGCTGCCAGGGTCACCGCCGCGGTCTGCGGCAGGGGCTCGGCCGGGGCCACCGTAGCGCTCGGCGCCGGCGTGGCGGCCGCTGGCGGAGCGGCCGGGGGCGTGGCCGCGACCACCACCGTCGCCCGCGGCAGGGCGCTGGGGCGGGGTGCCGGCACCCGCAGGGCTTGGCCGATGCGCAGGATGCTCTTCTTGCTCAGGTTGTTCAGGCGCTGGAGCTCGGCCACCGAGGTGCCGACGCGGCGGGCGATGGTCGAGAGGGTGTCACCCCTCCTCACCCGGTACTCGTGAGCGGCCTGGCGCGCCACCTTGTGCTCGGCGGGCAGGGCCGCGTAAGCGATCTTGAAGGTCTCCGCCTGACCCTTCGGCACTCGCAGCCGGTAGCCGGCGGGCAACAGCAGCTGGCCGGCCCAGACATCGCCGTCCACCGCCGGATTGAGCACGGCGAGCTGCTCCACCGTGGCCCCGGAGCCGGTGGCCAGGTGGCGTACCGCCACGTACTTGTCCAGCACCAGCTCTTCGTACTCGATCGCCGGCTCGGGGACGACGTGGGGGAAGTAGTGGGCGCGGTTCTCGTAGAGGGTGGCCGCGGCCAAGAACTCGGCGTAGAAGTTCTTCGACGCGAAGCCGAAGGCCTTGCCGTTGTAAAGGGCGCAGATCACCCCGATGTCCCGGGTGCCGAGGCGGGAAGCGGCGCGGGAGATGCCGGAGGGACCGTGGTTGTAGGCGGTCAGGGCGAGCGGCCAGTTGCCCAGCAGGCGGTGGTTCTCGGCCAGGATGGTGGCCGCCGCCTCGGCGGCGAGCACCGGGTCGAAGCGCTCGTCCACCTCGTGGCCCACGCGCAAGAAGCGCCGGCCGGTCGCCGGCATGATCTGCCACATGCCGCCCGCCGCCACCTTCGAGCGGGCGTGCCCCTGAAACATCGACTCGACGAAGGGCAGGCGCGCCAGCTCCGGCGGCAAGCCGCGGCCGCGGAAGATGCGCTCGAAGGCGGGGATCCACCGGCCCGAGCGGGCGAGGGCCGCCTCGAAGACGTCCTTGAGGCCGGTCTGGGAACGGATGCGTCCGGCCGTGGCGAGCAGCTCGGTCTTCTTGTTCGGGGCCGAGGCGAAGAGCTCCGCCAGCCGCTTGCCCTCGTCGGTCAGCTCGCCGGCGGCGAGCTTCTTCAAGTGGAAGGCGATCTGCTGCATCGCGGAGCGCACGTTCAGCTCCCGGCGCCGTCGCTTCTCGACCTCGGAGACCATGCCGGCGTCGAGGGCGGTGAAGTCCAGCACCTTGAAGACGCGCCCCGGGTGGTCCTCGTCATGGAGGACCACGTGATGGCTGTCGTACTTGGCGAAGATGTCGTTCCAGAAGGCGACGTTGGGAGCGAGCTGGGAAGGCTGGGGGAAGAGTCTGGGGTCGAGCTGGTCGAGCTCGACGGGAGCCGCCGGCTGCACGGCGGGCGCCGGCTCGTTGGCCCGGACGCTCACCGTCAGGCAGGCCAGCGCGACGGCGGCGAGGCGGATGGGGGATCGGCTCATCGTCGATCGGGTTCCAGAGCCCCGGATTGTAAACCCAAAGGGGTTTCGGCCGCGCGCCCCTACGGCGCCAGCCCGCAGGAGCCGCTGCCGGCCAGGCGCACCAGGGCGCGGCAGGCGTCGACCAGGGGCACGGCGGCCTCGTCCTCGGCTGCCGCCGGCGAGGTGAAATGGCCCGTTTGGCGCAGCAGACTGACCAGCTCCGTGCTCGACAATCCAGGTCGCCGCTCGAGCAGCAGGGCCACGACCCCGGAGACCTGAGCGGCGGCGAGGGAGCTGCCGCTGAAGAAGTCGTAGGCGCCGCGGGGCACCGGCGCCAGGATGTCGACCCCCGGGGCCGCGACTCCACGCGGAGCCCCCCCGCCTGCCGGCCCGCGAGCGACGCCGCCTTCCAGGCCCGCCGCGCGCACCGCCACCACCCCGGGCAGCGAGGCCGGGAAGCCGCCCTCCCCCGGCCGCTCGGCGGCGGCAGCCACCACCAGCACCCCGCGGGCGAGGGCCTTCTCGAGCAGCCGCGCGAGCAAGGGATCCTCGGGGCCGGCGAGGCTCAGGTTCAGCACCTGAGCGCCCTCGGCCAGGGCCGACTCGATCGCCTGCGCCAGGGTGTAGGTGTTGCACGCCGCCTGTCGGGAGCCCGTGGCTTCCGGCCAGCAGGCCTTGAGGGCGAGGATCTCGGCCTCCGGGGCGATGCCCACGATGCCCTCGCGGTTGTTGGCGTCGGCGGCGATCACCCCCGCCACCGCCGTGCCATGGACGTCGCCGGTGAAGGTCGGCTCGCCGAACGACACGAAGTTGTTGGCCTTCCTCACCCGGCCGGCGAGCTCCGGATGATCGAAGTCCACCCCGGTATCGATCACCGCCACCCGCACCCCGCGGCCGGTGGCCAGGGCGTGGGCCTGGGGCAGGTGGAGGGTGGTGAGGCCGTGCTGGAGGTGCGAGTAGGGGTCGTTGTAGGGCCCCGCCTGAGTGTGGAATAGGTTCACCGGCTGGGCGCTCGCCACCCGGCGGTCGGTGGCCAGCCGTCCCGCCACCTCGGCCGGCGAGCGATCTCGCGGCACCTCGTAGACCAGGCATTGCTCGCCCAGGCTCGGCAAGGGCCAGGCGTAGAGGGTGTCGAGGCCGAAGCGCAGGGCGAGGTCCGTAGTGGCCAGGCTCCAGAGGCGTTCGGAGCCGGGGTGCAGGGTCACCACCACCTGGCGGGCGAAGTCCGGGGCCGGCTGGGGCTTGGCGGACGAGGAGGGGGCCGGCGGCGAGGTCCCTGCGCAACCTGCGACGAGGGCCATCGCTGCGAGCGGCCGCAGGGATCGCAGGATCACCATCTACTCGGCCCCGGGCGACACCACGGCCACGAAGCGCACGGCGCGCTGGCTGGAGAGGTGCGCGACCACCACGGGCAGGGGCTCGGCTGCGGGGCCGGTGGGCAGGCGCAGGGTGTAGACCCCGAGGGGCGACGGCCCGGCGACGATCTGCGCCGAGAGGGGCAGCAGCAGACGGCGCAGCTCGCCTTCCGTGACTTCCTCGCTGAAGGCCACCCGCAGCTGGGCGCTGGGCTCGGTGCTCGGAGCGCTGGCGAGGGTCCGGAAGGTCGCGGGTGTGGCCGGCTCGGGCCGCTGGGCGAGGAGCACTCCCAGGACCACCAGGGCCAGCGTCTGGGCGAGGGCCAACCGGCGCCAGTGCGGCGCCGCCGCCGCCCAGACGCGTCCGAACGACCGGCCGCCGAGTCCGCGACCACCCAGGAAGCGCCGGCCCGAGCCACGGAAGGGCCGCTCGTCCTTCGCGGTGTCGAGGCGGGCCAGAAGGCGATCCAGGCTGCCGGGGTGGGGCGCCGGAGCCGGCGGCGGTGCGTTCTTGACGACCACCGCGAGCTGCTGGCATTCCGCGAGCTCCGCCCGGCAGAGGGCGCAGCGGTCGAGGTGAGCTTCCACCCGCGCCCGCTCTGGGCCTTCTAGGCTGGCATTCGCATACCACGGCAGCAGCTCGAGGACCTCGTCGTGCTCGGGACCGCCGCGGTCGTGGGGCGCCATGGTCAGGACTCCTTCTGCAAGGGGACGGGGCCGCCGAGGATCTCGCGCAGCCGTTTTCGGGCGTGGAACATCCGCGTCTTGACCGTGTTCACCGGGCAGCCCACGAT
>JBIOYC010000180.1:0-54452 GCA_044869955.1 Thermoanaerobaculia bacterium
CGAAGCCGCTCTCGAACCGGCGCCGGTGACCGAAGGTCAGCGTCGCGCCGGTCGAGCCGGCCGGCACCGTGATGCCACCCGCACCGTTGGGCTGCGCGTAGTTGAAGTTGTTGTTGGTGTAGTTGGCCGTGCAGGAGGTGCCGCCGAAGCGGAAGATCTTGGTGCCACCCTGGGCGGTGCAAGTCTGGATGCCGCGCCACGAGGTGGTGCTGCCGCCCGAGACGAACGTCCCCTTGATCCAGTTCGACAGGCCGGTGCCGGTCTCGAAGTTGTGGGTGTAGAGCGTGGTCGCGGTGCAAGACGGGCCCGGCTGGGTGGTCGCCGAGGCCTGAGTCGAGTTGGCGGACTCGCAGCCGACCACGGCGCGGACGACGTAGTAGTAGGTCGTCGACGCGGCGAGGCCGGTGTTGTTGAACGTCGTGGTGGCGGACGATCCGACGTTGCTGTAGGGACCGCCGGACACGGTAGAGCGGTAGACGTTGTACGAGGTGGCGCCGGAGACCGCCGTCCACGACAGGTTGATCTGTGACGAGGAAACCGCCGTCGCGCTCAGGCCCGTGGGGGCCGCCGGCGGCGTGCAGGCCGCTCCGAAGTCGACGATGGCGAAGCCCAGGTTCTCCTTCTGGGCGTTGGTCGACGATCCGGGGTAGAAGTGCCGGGTGTCCACCCAGGCCATGTAGGCCTTGCCGTTCTTGACGTCCAGGCCCAGGTACTCGCCGTACTGGTTGGGGTTACGGTTCGGGTTGTCGGTGGTGTTCTCGTCGGTGTAGGAGATGCCGCTGTTGTTGAACTCTGCCGAGTTCGCGCTCACCTTGGTGTTGGCCTCGAAGGTCAGGCCGCAGTCGGTCGAGCGCGAGACGTAGTAGTCCACCTTGCGGTTGTTGGGGTCGTTGCGGGCGTCGTGCCAGAACACCACCACGCTGCCGTTCGACTGGTCGACCTGCAAGAAGGGGTGGAACTGGGTGCGGCCGGCGAGACCATCGTCGTTGACCTTGACCGGCGTCGACCAGGTGGTACCGCCGTTGGTCGAGCGGGTCACCCAGATGTCGGTCTCGGTCGCACCGCCCGAGGTGAAGTCGCCGTAGGTGGCGTAGAGCGTACCGTCGCAGGCGCCGCCCGAGTTGTCCACGTCGATGGCGCCGAACGGCGAGATGCCGCGGTTGTCGGCGACGGGCGGCTTGGAGGCCGTGCCCGCCGCGAAGCCGTTCAAGTTGTGGTCGTGGACCTGGACCGGCGTCGACCAGGAGACGCCGCCGTTGGTCGAGCGCGTGTACCACATCCGCTCGTCCGTGCAGTTGGCGCCGCAGGTCAGCGACTCCCAGATCACGTGGACGGTGCCGTTCTTCTGGACCGCGATCTCGCAGCCGAGGTCGATGCCGCCCACGGGAGCCGTCGGCAGGTCCACTTCCGTCCAGGTGACTCCGTTGTTGGTCGAGTAGGCGGACTTCTCGTTGTTGGACCGATCCCAGCAGGTGTAGTGCCGGCCGTAGAAGGGGCTGGTCGGGGTGTTGTCGACGGCGTAGAAGTTCTTGTCCTCGAGGGTGCCGGTGGCCCAGGAATTCTTGATCACGCCCTGGGCGCTCCAGGTGGCGCCCCCGTTGGCCGAGCGGGCCACCACCATCGAATACTGGGTGGTCGTGGCGGTGCCGCAGAGCAGCATGTAGTTGAGGAAGACTTCGTTGTTGTCGTTCCAGTAAAGAGCCGGGTCGGAGCCGAACACCGTGCCGCTGCAGGTGCCGAGGTTCCACACGTTGTTCGAGGGCGCACAGGTGACACTCCACGTGGTGCCACCGTCGCTCGAGTAGAAGACCGACTGAGTCTGGTTGTTGTTGCAGGCCGCAATCGTGGTGTTCCAAGTGTTGGCAGCCGCCACGATCTGATTGGTGTTGCGGTGGTTGACCGCGATCTGGATCTCACCGTCGTAGGCCGTGGGTGCCGGGCTCGAGGTCGAGCCGACGTTCTTGTTGGTGCTCACCGTGGCCTCGGCGCCGCCGATGATCTCCGGACCCGTGTCTACTGGCCAATGGGTCAGGGCGGCGTCCACCAGGAAGTCGCCGTAGTGCTCGCGCGCGGTGGCTTCGTTGAGTTCGATCCAGACGTGCAAGTCCTGCATGAAGCTCGGCACGGCGATCTCGTAGCGCAACACTTCCATGTCGATCTGCAGGAACTCGAGGGGAGAGAGAGGCATGGCCTTCAGGAAGCGGTCCACCGCCACCTGGTTGCCCATCTGGCCTGACCGACCCGGATCCATGGCGAGCAGCTCTCGATCGGCCTTGACCGCCTGGTAGAGCGGTAAGAGCCTCTTGTGGAGATCGGCTTTGGTGGTCTCAGCCGCCTGGGCCGAGGACCCACCTGTCACCAAGAGGGCCGCGAAGGCCACGCCCGAGATCAGCCGACGCATTGACTTCTCCATGTGCGATTCACTCCTCATTGCGACAAAGCCCAGGCCGAACCGTTCGGCCGGGTCTCGAAGGCGGCGCACCAAACGCAGGTTCGGGCCGGCAGTGGCCAGCCCGACGAGCCCCGCGAGTCATCCTTCGGTGGAGGTCCTTCCGGATGGGGCTTTCCGAGTGATGGGAAAAGGCCGACAGAGGGTAGCGCAACTCTTGTGAACATACAAGAGGTCACCGTCTGGCCAATCCACCCCTTCCGCCGCCGCCCCGGCACGACCCCAAGGGCGCGAGGCTGCCGGCGGCCTATACTTTCCAGCCGCCATGGCATCAGCTCGCTCCTCCGCGCCGATGGCCGGTCCGCTGCGCGTGCTGCTCCTGCTCGCCTTGCTCGCTGGAGCGAGGGCGGCCGAGGCCAGACCGAACCTGGTACTGCTGACCCTCGACACCACCCGCGCCGACCACCTCGGCGCCTGGGGCTGGCCTCACGCCCGCACCCCCCACCTCGACGCCCTGGCCGCCCGCGGCGTGCGCTTCGTGCGCTGTGACACCGCTGCCCCGATCACCCTGCCGAGCCATTCCACCTTGCTGACCGGGCTCTTCCCGCCGCGCCACGGCGTGCGGGACAACGGCACTTTCGTGCTGGATCGCAAGGTCACGACCGTGGCCGAGACGCTGGCAGCCGCCGGCTACGACACGGCGGCCGTGGTATCGGCGGTAGTGCTGGCCCGCCGCCACGGCCTGGACCAGGGCTTCCGCTCTTATGACGACGAGCTGGGCCCCGCCGACGCCACCGGCATGGTGGAGTCCGAGCGCACCGCCGAGGTCACCACCACCGCCGCGCTCGCCGCGCTCACCCGGCTCCAGGCCCCGTTCTTCCTGTGGGTCCACTATTTCGACCCGCACGAGGAGTACCGTCCGCCGGCCGCCTTCGCCGACCGCGCCACCGGTCCGCACCGGCTCTACGACGGCGAGATCGCCTTCATAGACAGCGAGGTCGGCCGCCTCCTCGCGCGCCTGCCCGCCGAGACCGTGGTCGTGGTGGTGGGCGACCACGGCGAGATGCTGGGGGACCACGGTGAGCTGACCCACGGGTTGACGCTGGGGCCCGGCGCGCGCCGGGTGCCGCTGATGCTGGCCGGCCCCGGCCTGCCGGGCGGAGTGCGCCGCGACTGCCTGGTGCGCACGGCGGACGTGGCTCCCACCCTCCTCGCCCTGGCCGGAGCGGCCGTCCCCGCCGGCCTGGACGGTCGCAGCCTGCTGTCCCTCGCCAGGGACGGCGGCCCCTGCGAGCGCAGCAGCTACGCGGAGAGCTTCCTGCCCTTCTTCGCCTACAAGTGGTACCCCTTGAGGGCGATCTCGGACGGCGGCAGCCTCTACCTGGCGGCGCCGCGCCCGAGCCTCTTCGACCTCGAGCGAGATCCGGCCGAAGTGCAGGACCTCGCTCCCTCGTCGCCCAAACGGATGGAAGTCTGGGGCCGGCGCCTCGACGAGCTGTTGGCGGCCCTGGGCGAGCGCTTGAACGTCACCCTCCAGGCCGACGACGTGATCAGCGAGGAGCAGCGCCGGCAGCTCCAGGCCCTGGGCTACGTCGGCGCGAGCGGCGGCGGCACGGTGGCCGCCACCCTGCCCGATCCCCGGGCCATGACCGCCATCGCCCGGCAGCTCCACGAAGCCACCGAGCAGGTCCAGCAGGGCCGCTGCAAAGAGATCCTGCCGGCCCTGCAAGGGATCGTCCGCCAGGACCCCCACAACTTTCCCGCCCTGACCCTCGCCGGCCAGTGTCTCGAGGAGGCGGGCAAGCTCGAGACCGCGCTCGGCCTCTTCGAGCAGGCCAGTCGTGAGAACGGCCTCTCGGCCATTCCGATCGCCAACGCCGCCGGGGTCCTACTCGCCCTGGGTCGCAAGGCGGAAGCCGAGCGCGAGTACCGGCGTGCCCTCACCCTCGACCCCACGCAGGCCGAGTCCGCCTCGAACCTGGGCCGCCTGCTGCGCGAGCGCGGCGCCGCGGGGGAGGCCCTCGGGGTGCTCGAGGCCGCCGTGCGTGCCGGTGGACACGGGCCGGCGGTCTACCTCGAGCGCGGCCTGGCTCGCGCCGAGCTGGGCCGGCTGGGGGAGGCACTGGCCGACTTCCGCGAAGCGGCCCGCCGCAACCCCACCGATCCGGTGCCGCTCGAGAACGCCGCCCGGGCGGCGTATCAGCTGGGAAGGAAGCGGGAGAGCGCCCAGCTCTACGAGCAGCTGCTGCGCTTCGCCGAGGAGAGGGTGGACCTGTGGAAGACCCTCGGCGCCCTCTATCTCTACGAGCTCGACGAGCCCGAGCGCGCCGCGAACGCCTTCCGCCGCGCCCTCGTCAAGGAGCCCGACCCGGCCGAGCGGGCCAAGCTGAACGAGCTCCTCGGCGAGCTCGAAAGGCCGTGAGGGGGGAGCCCTCACCCCTGCCCCTCTCCCGACCCCCCCTTGCCTCCCTCCCGGGAGAGGGGTTCAGACCAGAGGGCCGACACATGGGTCGGCCCCTACGAAGAGCCTCTGGAATCCGATCTGTAGGGGCGGACCAACGTGTCCGCCCTCCCTTCCCCTCCGGCCTCCCCCTCTCCCGGGCGTGGAGGGTGGCTGGGTCGGGAGAGGGGGAACGAGGGGGTGAGGGCACCTCAGCGCTTCCGGCTCTTCCCCGCCTCCAGCCGCCAGACCGAGCGGCCCTCGGGCTCCTCGAGCACCCACCAGGAGCCGTCGGGGGCAGCGGCGAACGCCACCGCCGGCAGCCGTGACGGCAGGGCCACCCCTCGCGTCAGGTCGATCCAGCCGTCCCCGAGCGCCATGAGATCCGTCTCCGGCAGGGCCAGGGCGCGCCTGCCGTCCGCCACCCGCCCGGCAGCCGAGGGCCGGAGGTCCCGCCGCGACAGCAGCTGCCACTCCCCCAGCGCCGAGAGGGCGAGCAGCCAGGTACCGTGCGGCACGAGGGCCTCGATCCGGCTGCCGTCGAAGAGGGGGAGCCGAGCGGTCACTGCGCCGTCCGCTCCGAGCAACTCGACGGTCGGCGGCGGTGGCTCGCTCGGCTCGGTGCCCAGGGAGTAGGCCGGCCCCCGTCCACGCGCCACCAGGTTGCCGTTCTTCTCGTAGGCGAGCGCCGTCAGCGGTCCGGTCTCCCAGGGCCCGGCCTGGACCTGGCAGTCGGGCAGGACGAGGACCATCCGGCCGCTGGGACCGCTGCCGCCGAGGGTGGTCTCGGCGAGGCCGGCGATGCCCTGTCGAGGGCCGGGCACCAGGCGGGAGACCCCGATCTGTCGCGCGCGGCAGACCTCCCGACCCTCCTCGATCCGCACCAGATCCGCCCCCAGGGCCAGCCAGAGGGTGCCGTCGCGCCCGAAGGCGAGGTCGGAGAGCCAGCCCTCGGCCGTGAAGAGGAAGCTCCTCCCACCCTCCGGCAGCTCCACCCGCACCTGCGGGCCGTTGCTCCAGGCGAGCAGACGCCGCTGGGGGTGAAAGGCAGCCGGTCCCTCGCCAGGCAGAATCCGCACCCTCTCGAGCGAGAGCCGACCCTGCCGGGCGCCGAAGGCCAGCCCCTGGACCCAGCCATCGACGGGATCCGGCGGCGCACCGGTGGCGGGGAAGGCCGAGAACAGGACGGCGAGCCCGAGCAGGAGCGCAGCGGCGGTCGATCTCATCCGCCGATGCTACCAGCTGACCCTTGACAGACCGGAACGGCGTTTGTAGAGTTAACGCCGTTAAGTTAAGGAGGTGCGTTTTGGGTAGCAAGGAGCGGCGTGAACGAGAGCGCGAGAAGCTGCGGGGCAGGATCCTGGATGCCGCCCGCGAGCTCTTCGCCGCCGAAGGGTACGAGGCCGTGACGATGCGCAAAATCGCCCAGCGCATCGAGTACTCGCCGACCGCCATCTACCTCCACTTCAAGGACAAGCGGGCCGTGATGCGGGCCCTCTGCGACACCGACTTCCTGGCCCTCGCCGGGCAGTTCCACAGGGTCGCGGCGATCGCCGACCCGATCGAGCGTATCCGGGCCGCCGGCCGAGCCTACGCGGCCTTCGCGTTCGCCCACCCCAACCACTACCGCCTGATGTTCATGACGGCTCACCCGGAGGACTCGGTCGAGGAGTCCGCGATCGAGAAGGGCAACCCGGACCAGGACGCCTACGCCTTCTTGCGCATGGCGGTCGAGCAGGCGATCGCCGCCGGCCGCTTCGGTCCCGCGGTGGTCGATCCCGACCTGATCGCCCAGCTGCTGTGGAGCGGTCTCCATGGCCTCATCGCCCTCCAGTGCACCCACTGCGACGATCCCTGGGTGACCTGGAAGCCGCGCGAGGAGCTGGTGGAAAGAATGATGGACGCCTTGCTCTCCGGCCTCGGCGGATCCCAGGACTGACCATGGTCAACCTCGCGCTCAAAAACCTCCTGCACGACAAGCTGCGTGCCCTGATCACGATCTCGGGCGTCGCCTTCGCGGTGACCCTGGTCTTCGTTCAGGTCGGGCTCTTCCTCGGCCTGCTGTTCAACGCCTCGGTGACCATCGATCGGATTCCCGCCGAGCTGTGGGTCACCTCGAAGAACACCGCCAACATCGATTTCGCCCAGACCTTCCCGGAGATCGCCATCCAACGCGTGCGCTCGGTGCCGGGCGTGGCGCGGGCGGACAACCTGATCGTCTGGTTCATGAACGTGCGTCTGCCGTCGGGTGCGCAGGAAGGGGCCCTGGTCTATGCCCTCCACGACTTCGCCGCCTGGGGCATCCCCTGGCGGGTCGACGAAGGGGACCTGACCGATCTCAAACGCGGCAGCTACTTCTTCCTCGACCAGTCGGCCACGAGACGGTGGGGAGAGTTCGAGGTCGGCGAGTATCGCGAGATTCTCGGCAGCCGGCTCAAGCTGATCGGTCGCACCCAGGAAGCCGAGTCCTTCACCACCACGCCGATCGTGTTCATGGACTACGACCTGGCCCAGGAGATCTCGCCTTTCGATCTCGCGGGCAAGACCACCTACGTGCTGGTGCGCCTGGCGCCCGGGGCGGACGTCGAGGCGGTGCGCGCCGAGATCCAGAAGCGCCTGCCCTACAACGACGTCTTCACCCGCGAGGAGTGGCGCCAGCGCTCGCGTTCCTATTGGGTGGACGCCACGGGCCTCGGCCTCAACATGATGATGACCGTCTTCCTGGGCTGCCTGGTGGGCGTGGTAGTGGTGGCGCAGACCCTCTACACCTCGACCATGGAGCACCTCAAAGAGTTCGGCACGGTCAAGGCGATCGGCGGCGGCAACCGCCAGATCTACTCGATCCTCGGCCAGCAGGCGGTGGTCGCCTCGGTGCTCGGCTTCCTCTCCGGTGCCGCCATGGCTTTCGCGCTCCAGCCGGCGATGGCGAAAATCAATCTGAAACTGATCATCTCCCAGGAATTCGCGCTCCAGGTCTTCGCCGGCACCCTGCTGCTCTGCCTGGTCTCCGCCGTGATCTCGTTCCGCAAGGTGGCGAAGATCGATCCCGCCCTGGTGTTCCGTACCTGATCGGAGAACCGCCCATGCCCGTGCTCGAAGCCACCAACGTCAAGAAAACCTTTACCGAAGGGCGCGAGACCGTGGAGGTGTTGCGCGGCGTCTCGCTCACTCTCGAGGCCGGCGAGGTGGTCGCCCTCTCCGGGCCCTCGGGCTCCGGCAAGACCACCTTGCTTTCCATCCTCGGTTGCATCCTCACCCCCAGCTCCGGCCGGGTGGTGATCGAAGGGGCCGAGCTGGATGCCGCGCGACCGGGGGATCTGCCGGAGATCCGAAGGCGATCGATCGGCTTCGTCTTCCAACAATTCAATTTATTTCCCGCCCTGACCGCGCGTGAGAACGTCGAGTACGCCTTGAACATCAAGGGAGTGGCCGGGCGAGGGGCGCGCCGCGAGGCCGAGCGGGTGCTCGACGAGGTAGGCCTCGCCGACCGCCGCCACTTCCTGCCCCGCGACCTCTCCGGCGGTCAGAAACAGCGGGTGGCGATCGCCCGTGCCCTGGCCGGCGAGCCGGCGATCCTGCTCGCCGACGAGCCCACCGCCAACCTCGACTCCGAGGTGGGCGGCAAGGTGCTCACCCTCTTCCGGGACCTCGCCAAGCGCGAGAACCGGGCCCTCCTCATCGTCACCCACGACCCCAAAGTCCTGACCGTCGCCGATCGCGCGGTCGCCATCCGCGACGGCCTCGTCGCAGCCTGAGCCCCGAGAGGAAGATCGCCATGAAGACGCCCCCGAGAACCCCCCTCGCCAGGAAGCTCCTCATGCCCCTGCTAGGCGCGGCCCTGTTGGCCGTGCTGGTGGCCCAGCTGCGGGGCTTCGAGACCGCCCGGGCCAGCGCTCCCGCCCCCCCGGCTCGAGAGACCGGCGAAGCCAAGGGCCTGCGCATCACCGCCGAGGGCCGGCTGGTGGCCTACCCCGGTGCCGAGGTGACCGTGGGTAGCGACCTGGCCGGCACGGTGGTCCGCCTCCTGGTCGAGGAGAAGTCGCAGGTGAAGAAGGGTCAGCTCCTCGCCGAGCTGCGCTCGGACGACGTGGCGGCCGAGCTGGCCGAGGCCCGCGCACGAGTCGCCGAGGCCGAGGCGGACCTGCGGCTCTACGAGACCGAGGTCGCCCGCGCCGAGCGCTTGGCGGCAGACGGGGTGATCGCCCAGCAGAGGGCCGACGTCGCCCGCCGCGACCGCGATGCCGCCCTCGCCCGGCGGCAGACGGCCGGAGCCGCGGTGACCCGGCTCGTGGCCGTGCTGGCCAAGAGTCGGATCCTGGCGCCGATCTCCGGGCTGGTCACCAGCCGCCTGGTCGACGCGGGGGAGACCGTCGAGGCCGGTGAGGACCTGCTGACCCTCGCCGACCTCGGGAGGACCCGCATCGAGGCCGAGGTGGACGAGTTCGACGCCGGCCGGATGGCCCTCGGGCTGGCGGTCGAGATCTCGGCCGAGGGCTACCCCGGGCAGAGCTGGCGAGGCGTAATCGAGGAGATCCCGGACGCCGTTTCCGGCCGGCGCATCAAGCCCCAGGACCCGGGTCGCCCGCAGGACACCCGGGTGCTGCTGGTCAAGGTCGGCCTCGCCGAGCCCACCCCTCTGAGGCTCGGCCAGCGGGTGGAGGTAGAAATCGGCGGCGAGTGACGCGGCCCGATCGGAGGGGGCGGCGGCTCCGACCGAGTCGCGGGCGCCGTCACGGGTTGTACAGATAACAGACGTTGTACCAGTCGCTGCAGCAGCTGCCGTCGTACTCGCAGCCCCAGTTGCAGCTGCAGGCCGCCTCCGGCGGATCCTGGCCGCAACGGCCGTAGCAGCTGGCGTCGAAGTCGTCGGGGTAGGTCTGGCAGTCGGTGACGATGCGCAGCGTGGCCCCGAAGGTGCCGCAGTAGGGGTAGACGCCGCTCTGGGAGCCGCCGTTGCAGTTCTCGGCCGAGGCCGAGACCAGGGACTCGAGGTAGCCCTCCGCGACGGGAGCGTAGAACCACAGCGTGCCCATCGGATCGTCGCAGCACAAGGGATCGTTCTCCTCGATGTACTCGCTCACGGCGATCCCCTGCCCGTCGCACGCACCGTCCTGGATCATCTCGTAGAAGGAGCCCTGCCAGACCTCGACCGGGTCCGTCAGGTCGCCGCCGTACCAGGAACCGTAGGGATCCCACCACTGCGAGTGAGCGGTGTCGCAGTTGCAGACGTTGCCCCACTCACCTCCGCCCGGCTTGGAAGGCTTGGGTCCCTTGAAGCAGGTGCGATGGTCGTCGGGGCAGTCGCGTCCGCGGGGGCTCGAGCCGAAGTACACGCCGATGTCCCCGGTCATCGCCCCCTGGCCCGGGCTGTGTGCCGAGTCGAGGTTGGTGCTGCACACGCCGTGGCCCGCGTGGCCGTTGCATTCCAGGGCCCAGTAGCGGTTCAGGAAGCGGTCGCGGCTGTAGACCAGGGCACCGCAGCGGCAGTAGTCCGGATACCCGGAGCGCAGGCCGAGTCGCGGGGTGGTGGGAGAGGCGGCCTTGCGCTGGCCGGACTTGAATTCGCTCGCCGTCCAGCCCGTGGCGCCGCGGAATTCTTCCTCCAGCTTCGCGAGGGAGGCTTCGATCTGCCCGCACAAGCCATCCACGCCCAGAGCGAGCAGGCAGCGGTCGCGCTCGATCTCGAGCACCGCCCGCTGGTAGAGCAGATCGACCAGCCCGCCAAGGGGAACCGAGATGCCCAGCTCCCGGGCCCGCTCGCGAATCTGCGCCTCGACGCGGGGGCGTGAGGCCGTCGCGAGCTGATGCTCGCGGCGCTCGAGGGACGAGGCGAGGGCCAGCTTCGCCTCCGGATCGGCGTCCAGCTGTGCCTTGTTCTCGCTGAGCGAGGCGAGGGCACCGGAGGCTTCGCCTGCAAAGCAGGGGGCGGCGGTTGCCACCACGAACAGAGTGGCGAGAGTCAGGAGCAGTGACGAGATTGCGCTGAGGTCTTTCGTTCTCACCATGGCACCTCCTGTGTGGTTATGGCAATATGCAGTGTACTACCGCGTGAAGCGACTCCGCCCGCCGCGGCGGGGCAGAGTCGAAGAGAGATGTCCTCTTCTTCAGAACAAGCTGTTACAGCTACCGCAATGGTGCGAGCCGTCGTGACCGGTGGGCCGGTCGCAGGAGCCCTTCCAGCTGTTGGGGCAGTCGCCGTGGTTGGCGCCGCATTCGTTGTAGCTCTTGGGCTTCTCGGTCTCCGGGGGTGCTGTCTTGGAGTCGATCTCGGGGCTCATGGCAGAACCTCCTGCTCGTCCGTTCGAAGCCATGGTAGATCCTGGTGGCCTGAGGATCCCCCTACGCTGGGGCGGCGAGGTGCTGGCCGCTTCCCACGCTCTTGCAATGGCTGCGGGCGTACGTTAGCCTGCTGGGCGAACGTACGATGGAGTCCGCCATGCGAATCACTGCTTCCAAGCTCCGCGAGAACGTCTACCGAATCCTCGACGAGGTCTTGACCACCGGCCTGCCGGTCGAGATCGAGCGCCGCGGGCGGATCATCCAGCTGGTACCGCTCGAGCCCGCCAGCAAGCTCGAGCGGCTCCCTCGGCGCGACTACCTCGAAGGTGACCCGGAAGAGATCGTCCACCTCGACTGGAGCTCCGAGTGGCGACCCTGACCTACCTCGACACCCATGTCGTCGCCTGGTTGTTCGCGGGCAAGCTGGAGCTGCTCCCCGAGGCGGTCCGGCTCCGATTGGAGGAGAGCGACCTGCTGATCTCTCCCATGGTCACGCTGGAGCTCCAGTTCCTCTTCGAGATCCGGCGTGTCACCAAGCCCGGCCTGGAAGTGGTGGCTGCCCTCGGCTCCGAGCTGGGGCTGCGCACCTGCGACCTGCCCTTCCCTCAGGTCGCGGCTCGAGCCGCGCTCCTGAACTGGACCCGGGACCCCTTCGACCGGCTGATCACTGCCCAGGCGGGCCTGCGCGAGGCTCCCTTGCTGACGAAAGACGGGGATATCCACACCCACTACCCGCACGCGGTCTGGAGTGGGTGAGGTGTCCGACATCCCGCAGACACCCGCGGACAGCCCCGTCGCTTTCCCCTCGTCCCCTCCTCGATCGCCAGGCTTCTTCGTAAGCAGTAGCAAAGAAGCGGCTTAGCTCCAACGGGCAGGCTCTGGCCCGGCTGGCACCGGCGTTGCGTTGTCTGCTTGGCGGAACCCCGTGGCCACGGTTCATCCGACATTTCAACTTGCGCGGGAGCGCACAACCTCGAATCCGATCGAAGGAGACCACCATGTCGAAGAAGATCCTCGTCGCCGCCCTCGCCCTCGCCGCCATCGCGAGCGTCGCCCACGCCGGCAGCACCTTCCAGAACAGCTGCTCGCAGATCGCGTTCGTCTACTCGAACAACCAGCCGACCCTCCAAGCCGTGTGCTTGAAGGCGGACGGCACCGCCAACTCGACCTCGCTGGTGCTCCAGGGCATCGGCAACCAGAACGGCACCCTGGTCCAGGGCAGCGGCGCCAGCACCTTCCAGAAGAGCTGCGGCAACATCGAGATCCAGGTCAGCGGCGCCAACGTCACCCTGACCGCCCTCTGCCGCACCTCGAGCGGCGCCTCCAATCCCACCAGCCTGCCGCTCAACAACATCGGCAACAACAACGGCACCTTGACCGGCGGCTAGCTTCACCACCTCTCGACTCCCGGGGGGCATCTGCCCTCCGGGAGCGTGCAGTACCTCCCCCATCAAGGGGCCGGATGGCGCTGGAAGAACTCCACCACCAGGGGCAGGGCCTCGGGGGTGAATTCGTGGCCGCCCGGGTGGAGGTAGACGGCGAGCTCCGTGCCACCCACGCCGGGCTCATAGGTCACGTAACCGTCGGTGTGGGCCTGCGAGGCGTCCGTCTGCAGCACCTTGCGCGCCAGGTCCATGCTCCGCAGCTGCCCGCGGGCCGGGACCAGCGGGTCCTTTTCGCCGATGATCGCGAACAGGGACTTGGGCTCGACCTGCCGCAACAGCAGGCCCCCCTGAGCCGAGGAAGAACAGAGGGCCGCGAGCTGGTCGCCCCTCTCGACCCAGAGCACGTTGACGAAGCGGGCACCGTTCGAATGGCCGAGGGCGTAGACGCGGGCCGGGTCGACCTCGTAGCGAGCGAGCAGATCGGCCAGGACGGCGTCGAAGAAGGCCACGTCCCGGCCTCCCTGATCGCCGGGCTGCTGCTGCCAGCCGGGCCGCGTGCCCTCCGGATCGTAGATGCCGGGGGTGAGCAGGCCCTGGAGGTAGGCCACCACGGCCTCCGGCCAGTGCTGGTGGACGGCCATGGTCCGCGCGGCGTGGCGGGCGGTGCCACCGTGGCCGTGGAAGACCAGGACCAGCGGGGGATCGCCGCCGGCGGTTGGTTTGGTGGCGGGGTAGATCAGGGCCGTCCGCTCGACGCCGTCGACGGTGTAGGTGCGTTCCTCGGCGCTCGCCCCGGCCGGAGCGAGCAGGAGCAGGGTCAGCAGCAGGGTTCTCATCGTGGGGCCTCCTCGGATCGGGTGTCGAGCCCCCTCGTCGGGGAATCAAGAGGGGCTCGCGGGCTGAAACCCTGGGCTCCGGCTTTTCCTTCGCCCGCCCTCAGGCCACCCGCCCGACCACCAGGACGTTGCCCGGGGAGAGGGCGGGGCGGATCACCCTCGCCCGCTGGCAGCCGGCCGCCTCGAGCCACGCGGCGTAGTCCTCGCCGTGGTGGGCGCGGGCGGTGGAGGTGAGCCGGAAGAAGAGGGCCACGCCGTCACCGAACGCCGGCCGGGTGCCGGCCCGCGGAGCCTCGATCTCCCAGATCGCGATCGTCCCGCCGGAGCGGACGGCCCGGCGCACCCTGGCGAGGATCGCCCGGCAGGAGTCCTCCTCGAAGTGATGCAGGAGATTGGCCACCAGGGCGACGTCGTAGCCCTCGCCCAGCTCGCCGCTCAAGGCGTCACCCTCGCGATGCTCCACCAGGTCGGAGATCCCGGCCTCCTTCGCCAGGATGCGGGCGTGCTCGAGGGCCTGGGCGAGGTCCACGACCATCGAGCGCATGGGCGGGTGACGGCGGCAGATCTCGGCTCCCAGGAGGCCGTGGGAGCCCGCGACGTCGAGCAGGCGCCGCGCCCCCTTGGGCACCGGCACCCGCCCGGCCATCGCCGGGGCATCGAAGCGGGCCACTTCCAGCATGGCCCGCTGGTACCAGGCCCACTCTCGCTCGTCGGTCATGGTGTGGTGGAAGTCCACCCCCCGGCCCGTCCGCACCAACTGCTCCATCTGCTCGAGGAAGCCCCATTGGGTGAAGGTCCACTCGACGAAGCCCCGCAGGTCCTGGGGCGCGCCGGCCACCAGGCTGCGCCGGGCCAGGCGCGACAGGCTGAAGCGGCCATGCCGGAGGTCCAGATAGTCCAGGAACACCAGGCTGCGCAGCAGCAGCTCGGTGGCCTCGGCGTCGAGACCCTTCTCGACGGCCAGCTCGGCAGAGCTCTTCGAGCCTTCGGTCAAGGCCTCGAAGAGCTCCAGCCGCACCGCCGTCATCAGACAGCGGGCCTTGACGATCGAATAGAGGGCGTCGAGGGCCGGCACCGGCACCCGGCCGAAAGCCAGGGCCAGCCGCTCGAGGAGATTGGTGGGGCGGACGCCGTACTTCACGGCGGTGGAGCCTAGCAGGGCTCGGGGCGAGCGGGACCGTGTCGGCCAGGCTCGGGGGAACCGCGAACTTTTCCCCGCGGTCTGTCTCTCAGGGCCTGCCGGCGCCGCAGCGGCCGGCGGAGCGAGGGCCGTGATCCTTGGGTTCCCACACGGAGCGTGGGAACCACGACAATCCCTCATCCCGCCAGGGACGTTCATGGGTAGCGGGGGATCTCGGTCCCTCGTGGGGCGGGGGATCGGTGCGGTCGGCCGTCACGGCAGGGCCTGCCCCGGGATCAGCCCGAGCAGGAACCGCTCGACCGGCAGACAGCGGATGCCCTCGACCTCGAGCGCGTCGCTGCCGCGGTAGAGCAAGCGCAGCTGGGCCTCGGGGTAGTCCTCGCCGAAGCTCTTGAGCGCGCGCAGGTCCTGGGGTCGCACGCGGCTGGAGCTCTTGACCTCGATCGCCCAAAAACCGTCTCGACCGTAGAGGACGAAATCCACCTCGGCGCCGGCCTTGGTGCGCCAGAAGCTGAGGGCGAGGTCGTAGCCGGAGTAGTCCACCCAGGCCCGCAAGTGCTGGGCCACCAGCCCCTCGAGAGCGGCGCCTCCGATCTCCGCGGGACGATCGAGAGGACCGGCGGGCCGCGTGGCCACGAACACTCCGGCATCGAACCAGTAGAACTTGGGATGGACGGTGAGCAAGCGCTGAGCACGCCGGCGGAACACTGGCAGGCGAAAGCAGAGCAGCAGGTCTTCCAGGATCTGGAGGTAGCCCTCCACGGTCTTGCGGCCCACCGCACACTCCCGGGCCACCTCCGCCAGATTGATCGCCTGGCCGTGCGAGAAGCTCACGGCTTCGAGGAACCGCGAGAAGCTCGGTAGGGAACGCACCAGGCCCTCTTGCTGCACCTCCTCCCGCAAGTACAGCCCGACGTAGGCCTTGACCACGTCGGCCGGCTGGGCGGCGTCCCACACCAGGGGCACCAATCCGGTGGTCAGAGCGTCCTCCAGCCGGAACAGCTTGCCCAGCTCCGCGGCCAGGAATGGGTGCAGGGAGCGCATCACGGCCCGCCCGGCGAGCAGGTCGACACCGGCACGCCGCAGCTTGCGGGCGCTCGAACCGGTGAGCACGAAGCGGGGGCCCGGGCCCCTCTCGACCAGTTGGTGGACCACGGAGAGCAGCTCCGGCGCCCGCTGCACCTCGTCGATCACCACGGTGCGCTGTTCCGGGTGGCCGAGCACCAGCTCGCGGAGGAGCTCGGGCCGCGAGAGGTAGAGCCTGTGCTCCTCGGGCGCCAGCAGGTCCAGCCACAAGGCGTCGGGATAGGCCGCGCGCAACCAGGTGGACTTGCCCGTCCCCCTGGGCCCCAGGAGGAAGAAGTGGCCGGCCGGGGGCTGGAAAAATCGAACTGGTTTCGCCATTTCTCCTTCCTTTCTGGCAACAGAGCCGCCAGATTGTATCCGAAGAGGCGTCACCACGCCCTCGCCGTCGTCAGCTTGCGCCCTCCCGAGAGCGCACTCTCGTCTCCGATGATTGCGTTGTTACGTCTTTTTCGTCTGGCTCAAAACTTGCAGTGTTCCAGTTTCCACTTCCGAGCTGCACTATAGGGGTACGCGGCTGAAACCCCGCCAACCGCGGCGTCCGGGGAGATCTCGATCCCCGGCACCGTCGCTTTCGAAGGAGGATCGAACGTGAAGGACAGAACGCTGCTCATCCCTCTCGTCTCCCGGCTGCGGGCGGCGAGGCGCGCGGCCCTCGCGACCGCGCTTGCGCTGGCCCTCTCCGGCGGTTCCGCCCTGGCCGGTCATCACGACGTCGGCGAGAAGTGGAAGGCCCAGGGTCCCGCCCCCAACACCGAGGGCCAGACCGAGAACGTGACGCCGGACAACCAGGTGGTGGGCGCCGTCCACACCGTCGTGGCGCACCCCACGTCCCCCAGCACCCTCTACGTCGGCTCGGTCAACGGCGGCGTGTGGAAGACCACCAACGCCACCTCCACCAACGTCAAGTGGAAGCCGCTGACGGACGACCAGGGCTCGCCGTCGATCGGCGCCCTCGACATGGATCCCACGGTCCATAGCCACAAGACCCTGGTGGCCGGCATCGGTGGCTTCTCGAGCCTGGGCCGGCTGCGTGGTGCGGCGATCGGCCTGCTGCGGACGACCAACGGCGGCAACAGCTGGACCGTGATCAACGGCGGCGGCACCCTGGTCGGCAAAAACATCTCCGGCGTGGCCGCCCGCGGCAGCAAGCTGGTGGTCTCCGTCAACGTGGCCGACGCCTTCACCTTCGCCAACATCGGCATCTTCCGCTCCACGGACGGCGGCGCCACCTTCACCCAGATCGCGGTGGGGGACGGCAGCACCACGGGCCTGCCCGGTGGTGTCGCCAACGACCTGGTGGGCGATCCCAAGAACCAGAACCGCCTGTACACCAGCATCGTCTTCGCCGACGCGCTCGGCGGCGTCAACGGCGTCTACCGCAGTGACGACACCGGCGCTACCTGGACCAAGGTCAGCAGCCCGGCGATGGACGCTCTGCTGATCTCGGGCGTCACCAACAACGTGGAATTCGCCGTCGGTCGCCACCACAACGTCTATGCGGCGATCGTCAACTCCGGCCGCCTCGCCGGCATCTTCCGCTCGGGGGACGACGGCGCCACCTGGACGGCGATGGACCTGCCCCTGACCAACGAGGGCTCCCTGATCGGCATCCACCCCGGCGGCCAGGGCTCGATCCACCTCTCGCTCGCGGCCGACCCCACCGACGCCAACATCGTCTACGTCGGCGGCGACCGCCAGCCCCTGTTCAACGAGGTCGCGGACCCACCCAATGCCGACTTCCCGAACTCGATCGGCGCCAACGACTTCTCCGGCCGGCTCTTCCGCGGCAACGCCTCGCTGGCCGCCGGCAGCCAGTGGGTGCACCTGACCCATTCGACCAGCCTCGGCGCACCCGGCGGCGGCACGGCCTCCTCGAGCTCCCCCCACGCCGACTCGCGGGAGATGACCTTCGACGCCCACGGCCGGCTGATCGAGACCGACGACGGCGGCGTCTTCCGGCGCTCCAACCCCCGTGACAACACCGGTGACTGGACCTCGCTCAACGGCAACCTGCAGGTGGGCGAGTACCACTCCAGCACCTCGGACGAGCTGTCGAACATCGTCTTCGGCGGCTCCCAGGACACCGGCACCGGCGTCCAGGACCTGCCCTTCGACCTCGAATGGTCGACCCTGCTGGGCGGCGACGGCAGCGACACCGCCGTCGACGACGTCTCCAACCCGGCGTTCTCCACCCGCTTCTCCTCCGCCCAGTTCCTCCAGGCCTTCAACCGCACCTTCTGGGACCCGGCCAACAACTTCCTGGGCTTCGACTTCCCGGACCTCCTGGCGGTCGTCGGCGCGCCCATCGTGCCGCAGTTCTACACCCCGGTGCGGATCAACACCGTCGACAAGAACCGCCTGATCTTCGGCGGCGCCAACGGCGTCTACGAGACCTCCGACCAGGGCTTCACCCTGACCGCCATCGGCCCCGGCATCGTGGTCACCGGCAACCCCAGCGACCCGATCGGCTACGGCGCCGCCGACAACCCCGACGTCCTCTACGTCGGCACCACCGACGACGTCTGGGTGCGCACCGCCGCCGACCCCGCGCCGCTGGTGCTCTCGGCGACCTTCCCGGGCAACGGCACCGGCCGGGCCGTGCGCGACATCGCCATCGACCCGGACAACGGCAACCAGGCCTTCGCCATGAACCTCGGCGGCGTGTTCCGCACCCAGGACGCCGGCGCCACCTGGACCGACGTCACCGGCAACCTCTTGAGCTTCCCCATCACCACCCCCCGCAGCCTGGCCCTGGCCCGGACACCGGAGGGCGACGCCCTGGTGGTCGGCACGGTCGGCGGCGTCTACATCGCCACGGCGGCCGACGGATTCGCGGTCTGGCAGAAGCTCGGCGAGGACCTGCCCAACACCCACGTCTTCGAGCTGGAGTACGACGCCAGCACGGACACCCTGGTCGCCGGCACCATCGGTCGCGCGACCTGGAAGCAGAAGAAGCTCTCGGAGACGATCGAGGACATCGACGACCCGCACGGTGACGACGATGACGATGACGACGACGATGACTAGCCCGCGAGCCACCGTGAAGCCCGACCGTTCCCAGCGAACCCTTTCTTCGAGGGAGAAGACCATGAGCCTCGATGTGATCTCGCGTTCGCGGCGACCCGCCGCGGCGCTCGCGCTGGTTGCGAGCCTCCTGCTCGTCGCCGGCTTCGCCCCCACGGCCCTGGCCGTCGGGGAGCGCACCGCCTCTCCGGCCCTGGCCGATGGCGTGGTGGTCGACGCCGCGCGCGGCGTGGCCTACGTGATGAACGCCCAGGGGGGCATCGACGCCGTCGAGCTCGCCCGCGGCACGACCTCCTGGGCCACCGACGTGGCGGCCAAGCCGTTGCTGGTCGACGGCGAGACCCTGCTCGCCCAGGCCAAGGGCGGCGCGCCAGGGCAGCTGCCCCTGGCGCTGATCGGTCTCGGTGCGGACAAGGCGGGGCGCACCCTCGCCGTGGAGCTGCCCACCGGCGTCCAGGCGCGCCTGGCCGACGGTCGCGACGGCTTCTTCCGGCTCCAGGCCGAGGCCGGCGGGGCGGGTGAGGTGGTCCTCACCTGGCTCTCCGCCACCATCCCGGTCCAGGGAGCCTTGCTGGTCGATGACGGCGCGCCCCTGGTCACCTCCGCGGGCCCAGCCGAGCGTCGCCTCGCCCAGCCGACGGCCCACCAGGAAGGTGCGGCGGCCCTCCAGCTGGCCACCGGCGTGGCTCGTGCGATGCCGGTCGAGGAAGCCCGCGGCCAGCTGGCCACCCGCGCCGGGCAGGAGCGCTTCGCCGTCAAGGCGGACGGCAACCGGCAGTACCTCTCGGCGGATTCCCGGCACCTCTTGCTGAGCGAGACGACCCAGGCCGCCGACCCTGCCTCCCGCTATCGCTGGACGCTGGTCGAAAGGGCCAGCGGCGCGGTGCTCGGCAGCCTCGCGGCGAGCGCCCCGACGGCGCCCTTCGTGGTTTCCGGCTCGCGGCTGATCTTGGTGTCCCAGCCGCGGGTCCAGCGGGTCGCGGACCAGTGGCAGGAGGAGTCCCGCGCGCTCAAGGCCATCGACCTCGCGACCGGTGCCCAGCTGTGGACCCGCTCGCTGATCGACCCGTCCTTCCGCGGCCCCGCCGCTCCGTAGCTCGTCTTTCCTCCCCCCGCCCGACCCGGGCGGGGGGAGATCGAGCAGGTGATAGCGTGCCTCGGCCATGGCCTCTGACCTCGGCCGGAGGAGTCGAACCTTGCGCACCTGGCTCGCGCTGATCCTCGTCGTCGAAGTGGGTCTGCCGGTGCTGATGGCCCTGGGCCGCAACCGGCTGATCTTCCTGCCCTCGGCGGCACCCGGTCCGGAGGGCGGGCTGGAGGCGTTCCCGCCGGAGGTCGAGGCGCGCCTGCTCCACGTCCGGCGCCCGGACGGCCGGTTGCTTCCGGCCTACGACGCCCGGCGGCGGAGGCAGAGCGACGACGAAGGGCCGGTGGTGCTCTTCGCCCACGGCAACGCCGGCAACCTCTTCGATCGAGCCTCGCTGCTCGACTTCTTTGTCCGCCACACCGGAGCGCGCACGCTGCTGTTCGAGTACTCGGGCTACGGCGGTACTGCCGGCAAGCCGAGCGAGGAGGAGGTCTACCGCGACGGTCTCGCGGCCTACGACCACCTGGTGGACGAGGGCGTGGCCCCGGCGCGCATCGTCCTCTACGGCGAGAGCCTGGGGAGCGCCGTCGCCTTGAAGGTCGCCTCCGAGCGGCCGGTGGCGGGCGTGGTGGTTCAGGCGCCGTTTTCGTCCCTCTCTTCCCTGGCCTGGCGGCTCTACCCCTGGCTGCCTCTCGGCCCCTTGCTGGTGCGCGGCGCCTTCCCCAACGCCCAACGGGCGAGCCGGCTCACCCCGCCGCTGTTGGTGGTGCACGGCACCAAGGACGAGATCATCCCCTTCGCCGAGGGGCAGAAGCTCCACGCCGCGGCCCCGGCCGGAACCGAGCTCCTGCCCATCGCCGGCGCCGGCCACAACGACCTCTTCGAGGTCGGCGGCGAGGCTTACCTGCGAGGGCTCGGGGAACGGTTCAGGGCGTGGGCGGCGCGGCCCTACGGGTAATACCCGCGCAGGGTCTTGACCTCCAACCCCGGGCGATCGACCTTGACCTCGACCAGGCGGAACTCGCGCGAGGGGGCGAGCTGCTTCGACTGGTAGGCGAGCAGGTACTGCGAACGCAGCTCCTGTTCGATCGCCGCGTAGGTGGCTTCCAATTCGGCGGCCGAGCTGAGGAAGAAGGCGCGGCCGCCGGTCTCCTCGGCCAGGCGGGTGAGGCCCTTCTTGGCGTCCGCCTCCTTCTTCTCGACCCCGACCGAGACCGTGAACAGGGTCACCCCGGCCCGGCGCACGTACTCGAGGGCCTGGTCGAAGTTGAAGCGGCTGACCTCGTCCTTGCCGTCCGAGAGCAGGATCAGGGCCCGCTGCCCGCCGATCCCCGAGAAGTAGAAGAGGGAGTAGATCAGGCTGTCGTAGAGGGCCGTGCCGCGCTCCGCCTTCAGGCCCGCGAGGCCCGAGCCGAAGGTCGTCAGCTCGTTGGTGAAGGGGGCCGCGAGGTAGGGGCGGTCGTTGAAGACGATGATGCCCGCGCGGTCCTGGCGGCCCACCGCCTGGCGGAAGAAGCCGAGGGCCGCGGCCTTGGCCGGCTCGATCCGCGGCGCCATCGAGGCCGACACGTCGAGCAGGATCAAGGCGTGGAAGGGCAGGTCGCTGACCTGCTCGAAGCGGCGCACCTGCTGCGCGGCGCCGTCCTCGGTGACCTTGAAGTCCTCTCCCGTCAGGCCCTCGACGGGCCGGCCCCGGCGGTCGAGCACCGAGGTGTAGAGCTCGACGAACTGGATGTCGACCTCCTCGGCGTAGTCGGGAGCGTTGACCAGCACCAGGTCCTCGGCGAAGCCGCCGTCCGGCCGGTAGGCCACCGCCCGCACGTAAGTCAGGGGCTCGGCCTCGGGTAGGACCATCGGCAGCACGTAGGGAGGCTGGTAGAGGGTCGAGACCAGGCGGTCGTTGAGGTAGAGCTCCACCCTCTCGACGGTCTCCCCCTTGGGCACCTCCACCTCGGCCCGCGCCCGTACGCTCTTCTTGTAGACCCGGCCCCGCTGGGGCTCGACCAGACGCACGCGGAAGCGGTTGCCGGCGATGTTCACCAGCAGCTCGTCGCTCGCCAGCTCCTCGCCGTCGACGCCGTAGGCCATGGCCCGCACGGTGTGGACGCGGGGGAAGGAGCCGAGGTCCAGCTCGACCGAGAACGGCGGCCGGGTTTTGGTGAAGACCGGCTCGTCGTTGAGCGAGAAGGCGACCGCGCGCACCCCGTCGCCGGTGACCAGGGTGTCGAAGCGCACCAGGCCGGTGAGCAGGGCGCCGATCGGCGGCATCACCTGCACGGTGGTCTCGCCGCTGGCGAGGGCGCGGTTCGCCTCGGCCAAGGCCTCCGCCACCTGGGGGTCGGCGGGCGGCGGCATCTCCTGGCTCGCCACCCGCGGCACGGCCAGGGGCTGCTCGACGCGGGCGAAGCGACCGGAGTTCAGGTCCTCGACCTTGACCAGGAGGGTGTAGCGGCCCTCCGGGCGGAGGTAGCGTTGGAAGAAGAGGGGCAGCTCGGCCCCCGCGACCTGGCCGGCGGGAAAGTCGAACTTGTAACGGAAGCTGTCGAAGAGGTCCTCGCCCTCGAGCACCTCGCCGGTGACCAGCAGGTTGTAAGAGCGATGGCCGCCCAGCTCGCCCACCGCCACCACCGACGCGGGCACCGAGAGGGCTGCCTGCACCACGGTGCGGTTCTGGAAGTAGCCGGGGAAGTCCACGGTGAGCCGGGCGGGGAAGGTCTCCGCGGCCGGCGGCAGGTCGGTGGTGTAGGTGTTGAAGGTGGCGACCCACTCGCGGCTCGCGGGCTTGGGGGCCGCGACCACGGCGTCGAAGATGTTGAGGTAGGTGAAGTCCGCCCGCTCCCGCATCCAGGCGACGGCAGAGTTGAACAGGCGCGAGTCCTGGGGCGTGCAGGCGGCGCTACGGTCGAAGTCCACCAGGCCATCGAAGCCCTCGACCGGGTGCCAGAGGGAGTAGGTCTTGCCCCGCTTCAAGAACATCAGCACGAAGGGCTGGCGGTAGCGCTCCGAGCCCTCCTGGTACACCCACAGCTCGACGGCGAAGATCGTGGCCCGACAGTTGAACGGCTTCCAGAGGGTGGGAGGGCCGTTGAGCAGCAGCACCTTCGAGCGCAGGTCGGCGAGGTTGCGGAAGCGGGTGCGGGCGATGGTCACCCGCTCCTCCCAGTGGTCGCGCAGCTCGTTGCGACCGGTATCCGGGTAGGGATCGCGCTCGCGCCAGAAGCGATCGATGAAGGCCTGGCGCTGGTAGTCCTTGGCCAGAACGAGGAAGGCCTGGCGCTCCTCCTCGGTGATCAGCACGTTGACCTCTTCGAGCCAGGTGCGGAAGCGCTCCGGCAGGACGGAGGTCTCTCCTGAAGCCTTCGGAGTGGCCTCGGCCGCTGGAGTTTCCTGGGCGCTGGCAGGAAGGCCCGCGAGGAGAAGGATCGTTGCGAGCAACAGCCTCTTCTTCGTCGTCATCCCCGCGGAAGCGGGGATCCAGGGTGGGGGAAAAGGCCCGGATGGATTCCCGCTTGCGCGGGAATGACGGCAGGTGGAGGGCAGTGCTTCCATGGGAGCCATGCTCTACGGGTAATAACCCCGGAGGGTGCGGGCGGTCAAGCCCGGCTTCGCCACTTCCACGGCCACGGTGCGGAAACGCCCGTCCCGTTCGGTGCGGCTGGATTGGTAGGCGAGGAGGTAGCGGCTCTTGAGGTCGCCCCGGATCGCCTCGCAGACCGTGCCCAGCTGGTCGACGCCGGCGATCTCGAAGCTGCGGCCGCCGGTCTCCCGGGCCAGGCGGCCGAGGCGGGCGCCGGCGCCGCCGTCGCGGCGGGGCAGGTCGAGGGCGATGGTGTAGATCGTCATGCCGCTGCGGCGGGCGAAGTCGAGGGCTTGGTCGAAGTCGAAGCGGCTGCCCTCGTCCTTGCCGTCGGTCAGCAGCACCAGGGCGCGCTGGCCGGCGAGGCCGTTGGCGTAGAAGAGGCTGAAGATCAGGCTGTCGTGGAGGGCCGTGCCCCGCTCGGCCTTGAGCGCCGCGAGCCCGGCGGCGAAGAGGGCGCCGTCGCGGGTGAAGCGCGCCGCCACGGTCGGGCGGTCGTTGAAGGTGATCAGGGCCATGCGGTCCCCCTCGGCGACCATCTCGGTGAAGAAGGTCATGGCCGCCTGCCGCGCCGCCGCCAATCGCTCGACCATCGACGCCGACACGTCGAGCAGGAAGATCGCCGAGAAGGGCTGGCGGGTGGCCGGCTCGAAGCGGCTGAGGGTCTGGGGCACCCCCTCTTCGACGATCCTGAACTGCTCGGCCGGAAGGCCCGACACCGGGCGGCGCTCGCGATCGACCACCGCCGTGTAGAGCTCGACCAGCTGGACGTCGAAGGTCTCGCCGTAGCCCTCGGGGGCGTTGACCCACACCAGGTCCTCGGCTGTTGCCCCGGAGGCCAGGTGGGCCACCGCCCGGACGAAGCCGGCCTCGCCGCCGGGCGGCAGGAGCAGGGGTTGGGCCCACGGCTCCTGGTGCAACGTCGCCTGCAGCTGGTCGCCGACCCACAGCTCCAGGCGGTCGAGCTTCTCGCCGTCCGGGACCTCGACGGTAGCCCGCGCGCGCACCGCGCCGCGCACCGCCGAGCCCGCCCGGGGGTCGGTCAGACGCACGGCGAAGCGCTGGCTGCCGCCGTTGATCAGCAGCTCGTCGCTCGCCAGCTCGGCGCCCGCGGCGTCGAGCGCCGTGGCCCGCAGGGTGCGCACGCGGGGCAGCTCCCCGAGGTCGAGCTCCACCGAATAGGGGGGCTCGGTCTTGGTCAGGATCGGCTCGCCGTCGACGGCGAAGGTCACCCGCGCCACGCCCTCGCCGGTCAGCAGGGTGTCGAAGCGCACCAGCCCGGTGACCAGGGCCTCGCCCACCGGGCGCACCAGCGCGAGGGCGGTCTCGCCGCGGGCGAGGGAAGCGTCGGCGATCGCCAGCAGGCGGGCGGTCTCCGGGTCGAGGGGTGGCGGCTCGACGGGCTCCGCCTCGCCCTCCGGCACGGCGAGCTCGGTCTCTAGCCGGGCGAAGCGGCCGGTCGCCAGGTCCTCGACGCGCAGCAGCAGGCGATAGCTGCGCCCGGGCCGCAGCACGCGCTGGAAGATCAAGGGGATCTCCGCCCCCACGGCCGCCGCCGGGAAGCCGTAGCGGTAGCGGAAGCGCTCGAAGAGCTCCTCGCCCAGGAGGACCTCACCGTTGACCACGAAGTCGTAGCTCTCGTGGCCGCCGATGGCCGAGCGGCCCGCCTGGTCCTGGGCCACGGTCACCACCCCCTCGGTGACCATGCGCTGGCCCGAGCGCCCGGGAAACCGCAGGGCGAGCCGGGCCTCGAAGCTGTCGCCTCCGGACGGCATCTCGGTCGAGTAGGAGGCGAAGGTGGGCACCCACTCGACGCCCTCCGGCTTCGGAGGCTCCCGCACCTCGGCGAGGAAGATCCGGAACTCGGTGAACCGGGCGTTGTTGCCCAGCAGCCGCAGGGCGTAGACGAACTCCTCGTAGTGGCAATTGACCGTCGAGCCCCCCGCGCCGGAGCCCCGGTAGAACTCCTCCGTGCCGGTGTCCACCTCCCACAGCCGCCACTCGCTGACTCCCCATTTGCGGTAGAAGATCAGGGCGAAGTCATAGCGGTAGCGAGGGTTGTGCTCGTAGAACCAGACCTCGACCGGCCACAGGACGGAGCAGCTGGGCAGGAAGCGACTGGTCGGCACGCCCAGGAAGAGCAGGGCCCGGGCCCGCTGGTCGGCGAGGCCGCCGTAGAGCTGCCGCGCCTCGACCACCCGCTCGCGGTAGTCCACCTCCAGCTCGTTTCTGGCCGTGCGCGGATCGGGGTCTCGGTTCTTCCAGAACTCGCGGATGAAGGCGTCGCGCTGGTAGTCCGCGGTCAGGGCCAGGAAGAGCTCCTGCTCGGCCGGCGCCATCAGCACGTCGACCTCTTCGAGGAAGCGCCGGTAGCGTTCGGCGAGCTTCTCGGCACCGGGGGGCAGCACGAAGTCCTTGCGCACGGTGTCGGGAGGCGGCGAGACCGCGACCTCGGCCGGCTCGGGGCGCGGCACGTCGGACATGACCGGCAAGGCCGCTCCGAGGGCCAGTGTGGCCGCCAGAGCCGCCCCCACCGGGATTCGCCTCACGGGTAGTAGCCCCGCAGGGTCTTGGCTTCGAGCCCGGGGCGGCCGACCTTGACCTCGATGGTGCGGAACTGGCCGGAGACGGCGGTGTTCGAGGATTGGTAGGTGAGCAGGTACTGGGAACGCAGCTCCTGCTCGATCTGCCGGTAGACCGCCGGCAGCTCGGCGGCTCCCTCGACGAAGAAGCTGCGGCCGCCGGTCTCCTCGGCGATGCCCGTGAGCTTGCGGCGGGGCTCTCCCTTGGGCAGGGCCAGGCCGATGGCGTAGATGGTCACGCCGGCCCGCCGGGCGTACTCGACGGCGTCCGCGTACTGGAACTTGCTGGACTCGTCCTTGCCGTCCGAGAGCAGCAGCAGGGCGCGCTGGCCCTTGACGCCGTTGAAGTAGTGGAGGGCGAAGATGACGCTGTCGAAGAGCGCCGTGCCCCGCTCGGCCTTGAGGCCGGTGAGGCCGGCGGCGAGCTTCTTCAGGTCCTTGGTGAAGGGCACCGCCAGCGCCGGCCGATCGTTGAAGGTGACCACCGCGCCGCGGTCTTTGGGCCGGATCGCCTGTTGGAAGAAGAGCAGGGCGGCGTCGCGGGCGGCGAGGATGCTCGGTTCCATCGAAGCCGAGACGTCGAGCAGGGCGGTGGCGTAGATCGGCTGGTCCTCCACCTTCTCGAAGCGGCGGATCTCCTGCGCCGCGCCGTCCTCGAAGACCGCGAGATCGGCCTGGGTGACGTCCGTCACCGGCCGCCCCTGGCGATCGACCACCGTGGTGTAGAGCTCGACGTACTGGATCTTCACTTCTTCGCCGATCTCGGGGGCGTTGACGAAGACCAGGTCCTGGGAGGAGTTGCCGTCCTCGAGGTAGGCCACCGCCTGGACGTAGGCGAGGGAGCCGTCCCCCGGCAGCACCACCGGCTGCTCCCAGGGCGGCTGGTAGAGGGTGGCGACCCGGCTCTCGTTGAGGAAGATCTCGACCCTCTCGATGCGCGCGGCCTCCGGCACCGCCACGTCGACCGCGGCACGCAGGCTCTGCTTGTAGATGGCGCCCCGGCGTGGCTCGGTCAGGCGGACCGCGAAGCGGTGGCTGCTGGCGTTGAGCACCAGGCGGTCCGAGGCGAGCAGCTCGCCCGCAGCGCTGTAGGCCGTGGCTTCGAGCACCCGCGAGCGAGGCAGGCTGCCGAGGTCCAGCTCGACCGAGAACGGGGGCTTCTTCTTGGTCAGGATGGCCTTGCCGTCGAGGGTGAAGGTCACCTGCTCGATGCCCTGGCCGGTGATTTTGGTCTCGATCCGGCGCAGGCCGGAGATCAGCTCCACCGGCGGATCGAGGATCTTGATCGTGACGTCGCCCGAGGCCACCGCCGCCGAGGACTCGGCCAGCAGGCGGGCTGTCTCCGGGTCGGCGGGGGGCGGGGGAGCGCCGTCGAGGGCGGGCACCACCACCTCCCGCTCGCCACGGAAGGCCCCTTTGGCGTTCAAGTCCTCGACCTTGAGCACCACCCGGTAGCTGCCCGGCCGCAGGTAGCGCAGGAAGGCCATGGCCACCTTGTCGCCGGGCACTTCGTCGGCGGGCAGGTCGAATTTGTAGCGGAAGGAGTCGAAGAGACGCTCCCCCTCGAGCACCTCGCCGGTCAGGACGAAGTTGTAGGAGCGGTAACCCGCGAGCTCGGCCAGAGCGGCCGCCTCCTTGGGCACCAGCAGCAGGCTCTGGAGGGCGGTGCGGCTCTGGCGCCGGCCGGGGAAGGAGACCTCCCAGGTCACCGGCAGCTCGGTCACCCCGCTCGGCAGGTCGGTCGAGTAGGACTCGAAGGTGTCCACCCACTCGCCCTTGGGCGGATCAGGCTGCGTGGTCGCCTGGGAGACCAGGTTCTGGTACTCGAAGACTCCCTGGTTGAGCACGAAGCCGAAGATCGCCGCCAGCTCGTCGCCGCGGAAGCAGCCGCTCTCGATCTGTTGGAGGCGCCGCTGGTTGTTGCCGCCGAGCACCAGGCTGCCGTCCTGGAAGAGGGGCTCGAGGCTGTCCGAAGGGTGCCAGAGGCGGTAGATCCCCGCCCCCCAGCGCCGGTAGAAGATCAGGAAGAAGTCCCCGCGCACCCGGTCGCTGCCCTTGTAGAACCAGATCTGGGTCGGCCAGAGGATGGTCGAGCACTCGACGTCGATGAGCTCGGTGGGCTCGCCATTCAACAGGAAGAGCCGGGCCCTCTCCTCGGCGAGATCGGGAAAGAGCGTGCGCGCCGTCTCCAGGCGTGCCTTCCAGCGCTCGCGCAGCTCGTTGCGGCCGGTGTCGGGATAGGGGTCGCGGGCCTTCCAGAACTTCTCGATGAAGGCGTCGCGCTGGTAGTCCTGGTTGAGGGTGAGGAAGGTCTTCTTCTCGTCGTCCGAGATCAGGACCGCGATCTCTTCGAGGAAGGCGCGGTAGGCGGGGGGGAGGTTCTTCTCGAGCTCCTCGAGGGCCTTGTCCTTCTTCGCGGCATCAGCCGGGTCGGCGCCAGCGAGGAGCGCCAGAACCACGCCGAGCGCCGCCAAAGCGAGCCGCCGGGACCAACGTCGTTCGATCATCGGATCGCGGGCGGATGCAAGGCCCACGCCGGAGGGCGATCCAGCTCGAGGGGGCGGTACAATCGCCGGTCATGAGCGGCGTCTACTTCGACAACAACGCCACCACCCCGCTCGATCCCCGAGTCGCCGAGGCGATGATCTCCTGGCTGGGCCCCCGCTTCGGCAACCCCTCCTCGATCCACCGCCGGGGCCAGGAGGCACGCGAGGCGATCGAGGCGGCCCGCTGCCAGGTCGCCGAGCTGGTGGGCGCCGATCCCCTCGAGATCGTCTTCACCGCCTCCGGCACCGAGGCCAACAACCTGGTGTTCGAGACCGTGGGCAGCGGTAGCCGCGGCCGCGTGGTGATCTCAGGGCTCGAGCATCCCTCGGTGCGCCTGGCCGCCGAGCGCCTGGCCGCTCAGGGCTTCGAGGTCCTCACCGTGTCCCCGGGAGCCGACGGCGTCGTCCCCCTCGAGGCCCTGCTCGCCGCCCTCAGCCCCGAGACCCGTCTGGTCGCCCTGATGCTCGCCAACAACGAGGTGGGCACCATCCAGCCGGTGGCCGAGGTGGCGGCGGCCTGCCGGGTCGCCGGCATCCCCGTGCTGTGCGACGCCGTCCAGGCCGCGGGCAAGCTGGCCGTGGAGGTCTCCGCCCTGGGCGTCGACTACCTGACCCTCGGCGCCCACAAATTCCACGGTCCCCTGGGCGCCGCCGCCCTGTGGGTGAAGCGGGGCGCCCCGCTTCACCCCGTGCTGATCGGCGGCAGCCAGGAGCGCCGGCGCCGGGCCTCGACCGAAAACGTCCCTGCCCTGGTGGGTTTCGGTCTGGCCTGCGAGCTGGCTCGGCGGGAGCTGCCCGAGCGGGAGCGACGCCTCGCCGAGCTGCGTGAGCGCTTCGAGGCCGGCCTCGGGGCGCTGTCCGACGTCGTGATCCACTGCCGGACCTCGACGCGCCTGCCCCACACCTCGCACGTGGCCTTCCTCGGTCTCGAGGCGGAGGCCCTGCTGATTCGCCTGGATCTGGCGGGCTTTGCCGTGTCGACCGGCTCGGCCTGCTCCTCGGGCGTGGTCGAGCCGAGCCGAGCCCTGACGCAAATGGGCATCGGCCGCCACGAGGCGCTGGCGTCCCTGCGCATCAGCTTCGGCCTCGGCAACGCCTTCGAGGAGGTCGACGCTTTTCTTCCCGTGCTCGCCCGTGAGGTGGCCACGCTGCGCCAGCTGGCCCCCGTGGGAGCCTACGCGTGAGCGGCCCCGGGCTCACCGCCGTCGCCATGAGCGGCGGCCTCGACTCCTCGGTCACCGCCCTGCTGCTCGCCCGAGCCGGCGAGCCGGTGGTGGGGCTCTCGATGCTGCTCTGGGAGCACTCCGGGGAGCCCGCGCACGGTCGCTGCTGCGGCGCCCTCGACCTCGGGGACGCTCGCCGCGTGGCCCAGCAGGTCGGCATCCCCCACTACACTCTGCGCATGGACGAGGAGTTCCGGGCCCGGGTGGTGGACCCCTTCGTCCAGGACTACCTGGCCGGCCGCACGCCCAGCCCCTGCGTGTCCTGCAACACCTGGATCAAGTTCGACCGCCTGCTCGCCAAGGCCCGCGCCTTCGGCGCCGAGACCGTGGCCACTGGCCACTACGCCCGCATCCTCGAAGGGCCCGACGGGCCGGAGCTGCACACCGGCCTCGACCCCGACAAGGACCAGAGCTACTACCTCTTCGAGCTGAGCCGAGAGCAGCTGGCGGCGTCGCGCTTTCCCCTCGGCGAGATGAGGAAGGACGACGTCCGTGCCCTGGCCCGCGAGGCCGGGCTGGTGGTGGCCGGCAAGGGGGAGAGCATGGAGGTCTGCTTCGTGTCCGGCGGGGTGGAGGAGTTTGTCGAGGGGCAGGTGGCCCAGCATCCCGAGCGCTACGCCACCCCGCAGGCCGCCGGCCCCGCGGCCGTGGTCACCTCCGCAGGCCGCTCCCTCGGCGCGGCGAGCGCCCCCTACTACCGCTACACGGTAGGCCAGCGCCGGGGCCTGGGCGTGGCTGCCGCCGAGCGGCTGTACGTGATCGGCATCGAGCCCGAGGCCAACCGGGTGACGGTGGGGCAGGAGGAGGATCTGCTCGCCTCCGGCCTGGTTGGCGAGCGCCTGCACTGGATCGGCGACCCCGAGCGCCTGGCCGGCGCCAGGGGCGAAGTGCGGGCGACGGTTAGGATCCGCTCCCGCCACCCGGGGGTCGAGGCCACCATCCGCCCCCTGCCCGCAGGCGAGGTCGAGATCCTCTTCGACCAGCCCCAGCGCGGAATAGCCCCCGGCCAAGCCGCCGTCTTCTACCGCGGCTCACGGGTGTTGGGGGGGTGCTGGATCCGCGCGGGCCTCCCGCCCGGCCCCTGACACCACCACCACGAACTCCCCCTTGAGCGAGAGCCGGGCGGTTAGATTGGCGGCCAGCTCGGAGAGCTTGCCGCGCAGGACCTCCTCGTGGAGCTTGGTCAGCTCGCGGGCCACGGCCGCCGGGCGGTCGCCCAGCTCGGCCTGGGCGTCGGCGAGGCTGGGTAGCAGGCGGTGGGGGGATTCGAAGAAGACCAGGGTGTGGGGCAGGGCCGCGAAGGAGCGGTAGAAGGTGCGGCGCTTGCCCGAGCGGGGGGGCGGAAAGCCGGCCACCGTGAAGGGCAGCGGGGGCAGGGCCGAGACCAGCAGGGCGGCGAGGGCCGCCGAGGGCCCTGGGATCGCCTCGATGCAGGCTCCGGCCGCCGCCGCCCCCCGCACCAGCAGGAAGCCCGGGTCCGACACCAGGGGCGTGCCGGCGTCGCTGACCACGGCGATGGTGCGGCCGGCTGCGAGCTCCCCCAGGAGGCGCGGCAGGCGCTGCCTCTCGTTGTGCTCGTGGAGGGAGACGAGGGGACGCTTCGCACCCAGGTGTGCCAGCAGCGCTCCGGTGCGACGGGTGTCCTCACAGGCCACCAGGTCGGCGGTTTCGAGGGCCTGGCGGGCGCGTGGGGAGAGGTCGGCGAGGTTGCCGATGGGCGTCGCGACGAGGAGGAGCTTGCCGGCGGCCAAGGAGCCCGATGCTACCATCCGGCCGATGCTCGCCTCCCTGCTCCTGGCGCTCCTTTCCACCACCGCGCTCGCCGAGCCGAGCCCGGCCCAGGAGGCTGCCACGACGGTGGAGGATCGCATCCTCGCCTCGGTGGACGGCGATCCGATCCTCGCGTCCGACGTCGAGCGAGCCCTGCGCCTGGGGCTCGGCAACCCGGCCCCCGAGGGCGAGACCGAGGACGCCAAGCGGCGCCGGGTGCTCGAGGCCCTGATCGACGAGCGCCTGCGCTTCCACGAGGTCGACCGCTACGGCCTCGCCCGGGCCCCGGCCGAGGAGGTCGAGCGCCGTCTGGAGCAGACCCGTAGCGGCTTCGCCACGGACGAGGACTACCGCGCCTGGCTCGCCGAGCTGGATCTGACCGAGGAGGGCCTCGGCCAGTTGCTCGCCCGCCAGATCGTGCTGCTCACCTACGTCGAGGATCGTCTCTCCGCCCGGGTGCTGGTCACCCTCGAGGACGTCCGCGCCTACTACGAGCAGAAGCTGGTGCCGGCGCTCATCGAGCACCAGGCCGAGGTGCCGTTGCTCGAGGAGGTCCGCGAGGCGGTGCGGGCGGTGCTGCGCGAGGAGCGCCTCAACCAGGAGATCGAGCGCTGGACCGAGGAGCTGGAGGCCAGGGCTGACGTGGTGCGCCTGCCGCTCGACCAGGACCGTGCCCTGCCGCCCGTGGTCGAGGTGGTCACGCCGCCGGCGGCCAAACCACCAGGCTCGAGCTGAGCGAACGCGCTCCCTACCGCACCGCGGCGGGGGAGAGGCTGGGGTAGACCTCGCGGTAATGGGCCCGGCTGGTGAGGACCTTGCGCACGTAGTTGCGGGTCTGGCGGAATCCCACCTTCGAATAGAACTCGGCCGGCTCCTTGGAGCGGCAGTAGCCCAGCCAGACGCGGGTCTGCTCCTCACCGGCGTTGTAGGCCGCGACCATCGCGTGCTCGGCGCCGCCGAAGAGGCGGGAGAGCTCCCCCAGGTAGCTCGCGCCGACGGTGATCGCCACCTCGGGCTGGTAGAGCTCGTCAGCCCGCAGGTCGGGCCGGCCGATGCGGCGGGCCAGGGCCTGGGTGACCTGCATCAGGCCCCGGGCCGAGGCGGAGGACAGGGCGTCGGGGTCGAAGCGGCTCTCTTCGCGGGCGATCGCCGCCATCAGGGCGGGATCGATGGCCTGCTCCCTGGCGCGAGCGCGGAACGTCTCGGCGTAGGGCAGCGGGAAGAGCAGCTCCTTCAGCTCGGCGGGGAGCAGCCGGAAGGGCAGGCTCGAGGGCACGCGCTCGGCCAGGATCTCGGCCACCAGCAGGGCCCGCCGGTTGGCCCCGTCGCGGGCGAGGAGGCGGCCGGCGGTGAACGCCAGGGCAGGCTGGTCGGCCGGGAAGTGCCGCTCGAGGGCCGGCACGCCCTCGGCGAAGACCCCCAGGGCCAGAAGCCGCTCCTCCGCGCTCTGGCCCGGCGCACGCCACAAGGGCCACTGCACCGCCGGCACGGTCGCTAGGCGGAGGAAGGCGGCGGCCACCCGCTCGCGGGAGAGGAGCTTGGCGACCTGGATCAGGGCGGTCTGGCCCCTGGGGTGACCTTCCCCGAACAGCAGCGCCGAGGCCCGCAGGTCCCCCGCGGCGGTCGAGGCCGCGAGCTGGCCGGCGAGGGCCTGGGCCAGCGGTGCCAGCTCGGGCCGGCCGAGCCGTTCCCGCGCTTCCCGGGCGAAGGGGTCGTAGGGGTTGGCGAGCAGCACTCGCAGGTAGGCCGCGACGGCGGCCGAGGGTTGCGCCTTCGCCTCGGCCAGCCGCCCCTGCCAGAACGCCACCTCCTCCACCGAGGCCTCCCGGCTGCGCTCGGCCTCCGCCAGCCAGGCGCCGGCCCTCTCGGTCTTCTGCTGCACCAGATCGGAGGCGGACAGGAAGAGCAGGGCGCGAGCGAGGTAGTCCTCTCCGGGGCGTTGCCGGCGCAACAGGTCGAGCAGGGAGAGGGCGGAAGCCTCGCTGCCCCCCAGCCACTCGAGGCGCAAGGCGGCGAGCAGGCTGGCGCCGCTCCACTCACCACCGGGATCGGCCATGTGGGAACGCCGGTAGGCGGCCGAAGCGGCGTTCCAGTCGTTGGCCAGCTCGCGGCAGCGGGCGAGCTGGTAGAGCACGTCCGCCTTGCGGTTGGCGTCCGGGGCGAGGTCGATCAGGGCGCTGAAAGCCGTGGCGGCAGGGAGGTGCTGACCGAGCCAGAAGTCGTTGCGGGCGCGAGCGTAGCGCTGGGCGAAGCTGCCCGGCGGGGCGGCGAGCAGGGTCTGGTCGAGGAAGACGTTCGAGCGCGCGAACTCCCGGTGCTCGTGGAGGGTCAGGCCCACCGAGCCGGCCAGCTCGAGGTCCTCACGGCGCACCAGCCGGTCCGCCGCGAAGAGGGCCGCCTGGTAGGCGGGCTCGTCGGCACGGTTCTCGCGCAGGAGGCGAGCGACCAGCAGCCGGGCACGATCGCCGTCGCCGCCGCGCAGGGCGCATTCGGCGCGCGCCAGGCCGAGCAGGCGCCGGGGCCGCGCCGGCAGGCGACCCTCGTCCACGCCGCCCAGGAGCCGGCAGTCACCGCCCCGGCCGAGGGAGCGCCGGAGCAGCCGGACCGCCCCTTCGAGGCCCGAGAAGCTGCCACCCGCCCCCACCACCCGCGCCACCAGGCCGGCCGCCATCTCGGGATGGCCCTGTCGTTCGTGCTCGAGGGCCAGGTGGTAGTAGCCGTGCATCGCCAGGCTCGGCACGGCGGAGATGGTGTTGAGCAGCGGAGTCGAGCGGCTCTCGCGGCGCCCCAGGCGCTCCAGCAGGCGGGCCTCCAGGTAGTCGAGGCCGAGAGCCCGTGCCGCCGGCTCGGCGGCGAGCAGACGCCGCACCTCGGCGAGGGCCGCCTCGTCGTCACCTCTGAGCTGGAGATCGACGAGGGCGATGCGGGGATCGGCGGCGGCCAGCGGCGCGACCGTCCAGAGCCAGGCGCAGAGTCCGGCGAGGGGGATGGAGAAGGATCGATGCATGAGCAAGGGAGGCCGAGCTACCCGGCCGAGCGCTCGACCCGGGCCCCCAAGCTCTGCAATTTGAGTTCCATCCGCTCGTAGCCACGGTCCAGGTGGTAGATGCGGTCGATCACCGTCTGCCCCTCGGCCACCAGCCCGGCGAGCACCAGGCAGGCCGAGGCCCGCAGGTCGGTGGCCATCACCATGCTGCCGGAGAGGGGCGTCGGCCCCGCGACCCGGGCGACGTGGCCCTCGACTCGCACGTCCGCGCCCATCCGGTTGAGCTCGGGGACGTGCTGGAAGCGGTTCTCGAAGACCGTCTCGCAGACCGTTGCGGTGCCTCGCGCCTGGGTCATCAGGGCGAGGTACTGGGCCTGGAGGTCGGTGGGAAACCCTGGGTGAGGGCCGGTGGTGACGTCACGGGCCACCAGCTCACCATGACGGCGCACCTCCACCCAATCCGCACCGATCGCCACCTCCGCGCCGCACTCGGCCAGGGCGCCGAGCAGGGGCGCCAGATCGGCCGGGTCGGCATCCTCGAGCCTCACCTCGCCGCCGCCCAGGGCCCCGGCGATCAGGTAGGTCCCGCCCTCGATCCGATCGGCGATCACCCGGTGGCGTGCCCCGCCGAGGGAGACGACGCCCTCGACCGTGATGGTGTCGGTGCCGGCACCGTCGATCCTGGCCCCCATGGCGCCGAGCAGCCGGGCGAGGTCGGTGATCTCCGGCTCACGGGCGCAGCCCTCGAGCACGGAGGTGCCCCGCGCCAGGCAAGCGGCCATGAGGACGTTCTCGGTTCCGGTGACGGTGGGAGTGGCGAAGCGGAAGCGGGCGCCCGTGAGCCGGGGGGCCCGTGCCTCGACGTAGCCGTGCGCCAAGTGGACCTCGGCGCCCAGGGCCTCGAGCCCGGCCAGGTGCTGGTCGATGGGCCGCACGCCGATGGCACAGCCGCCCGGCAGGGACACCCGTGCCTGGCCGTAGCGGGCGAGCAAGGGCCCGAGCACCAGCACGCTCGCCCGCATGGTCTTGACCAGCTCGTAGGGTGCCTCCTCGGCGGAGCGAGGCACCTCGCCGGGCGAGAGGCTGAGACCGCCGTCCGCCTCCTCGGCCGTCGCCACTCCCAGATGTTCGAGCAGCCGACGGAAGGTGGCGATGTCCCTCACCCGGGGGACCCGCTCGAGGGTGGTGCGCTGGTCGGTGAGCAGCGAGGCGGCGAGGGCGGGCAGGGCGGCGTTCTTGGCTCCGCTGGCTCGCACCCGGCCCGAGAGGCGCGTGGGGCCGGTGATCAGGAAGCGTTCCATGAGGTTCGCTTTAGTACCACAACTCGAGGTTTGCCCGCGTAGTCCAGACGCACCTCGACGAGCTCGAACGACGCCCCATCGACGAGGGCGAGGATCCCGGCCTGCTGGCCGTCGCCGATCTCGAAGGCGAGAAAGGCCCCGGGCCCCAGCGACCGCCCGGCAGTGATCAGCCGGCGGAAGAAGGCGAGCCCCCCCTCCTCGGCCCAGAGGGCGAGAGCCGGCTCGAAGGCGGTGACCTCGTGCGACAGCCGATCGCGCTCCTCCGGTGCCACGTAGGGAGGGTTCGACACCAGGAGGTCGAAGCCGGCGAGGGAGAGGCCGTCGGTGCCGTCCGCGGCGACGAAGCGGATTCGCTCGGCCGCCCCCAGGCCGCGGGCGTTGGTGGCAGCGACGGCGAGAGCGGATGGGGAGAGGTCGGTGGCCACCACCCGGGCCAGGGGCAGCTCGAGGGCCAGGGTGACGGCCAGGATGCCCGAGCCGGTGCCCACGTCGAGCAGCCGGGGACCCGGCGGCAGAGGCAGGGCCAGCACCGCCTCGACCAGGTGCTCGGTCTCGGGGCGGGGGATCAGCACCCGCCGGTCGACGTGGAAGGATCGGCCCCAGAACTCCCGGCGTCCGAGCAGGTAGGCCACCGGCTCGCCGCGCAGCCGGCGGGCCAGGAGAGCCTCGAAGCGGCCCGCGGCTGCCGCCGGCATGACCTCTCGCCCGCGCGCGATCACCTGGGCCTCGTTCCAGCCGAGGACCGCGGCGGCCAGCAGCAGGGCCTCTCGGGGAGAGGGTGCGAAGGCGGCAGCGCCGAGGCGAGCCCGTGCCGAGCGGACCCTCTCCTCGACGGTGGGCAGGGTCTCGCTCACGGCGGCGGGCTGCTAGTGGATCGTGAGGTCGTCGTCGAGGTCGGCGGTGCGCTCGCCGGGCATCAGCAGGCTCTGGCGCAGGGCTTGGCCGCGGGAGCGGATCTCGACCAGGGGCTTGCGGAAGGGCTCGATCGAATGGTCCGGGTGATAGGCGAAGCCCCCCCCCGAGGGGATGCCGAAGCCCCGCACGTGCTCACCCAGGCGGACCACCGCGGCTTTCAGCCCCAACCAGTCGTCCCCTTCCTCGTGGGCGCCCACGAGGTGCGGCAGGATGCGCAGGGTGTCCATCAGACCGCCGGCGCCGCGGATCCCCTCGCTTCCCCAGCCGGCCAGACCGAGCTGCACGGCGCCGGCAGAGATCCCCATCAGCAAGGCCCCCTCGTAGTAGCGGCGCACCAGGATCTGCTTCAAGCCGTTGGCCTCGAAGGCCCGCCAGCCGCGCTCGACGTCGCCGCCCGAGAGCAGGATCAGGTCCGCGTCGTCGAGGAACTCGAGGTCCGCCGGCCCGAGGTCGGTGTGGATCTGCCGGCGCTCGCGGATCTCGATCTCGTCCATCGCCGACTCGAACAGGGAGTAGTAGGCCGGGTCGTCGCCGTTCGAGGCGCCGACGTAGGCCGCGAGGGGCGAGCGCCGGGTGAGGCGCTCGCGGACGCTGGCGAGGAAGGGCCGGCCGGCCACCCGCCAGAACAGCAGCTGACTGTCGGCGAAGAGGTAGACCGGCTGGACGGACTTGTCGGGGGTGGCGTACTCGAGGTGGAAGGGCTGTTCGCCCAGGGGCTCCAGCTCGCCCGCCGGATCCTCCCCCGCCCGTGTCACGCCGCCGTCCCTCGCGCGGCCTCCTCCATGCGCTGGGCCTCGAAGTGCGAGACCAGGGGCTCGATCATGGGATCGAGCTCCCCTTCGAGCACGCGCTGGAGCTGGTGGAGGGTCAAGCCGATGCGGTGGTCGGTGACCCGGCTCTGGGGGAAGTTGTAGGTGCGGATCTTCTCCGAGCGGTCGCCGCTGCCGACCATGCGCTTGCGCTCGGCGCTCATCTGCGACTGGGCCTTCTCCTGCTCGAGCTCGAGCAGGCGGGTCTTCAGCACCCGCAGGGCCTTGGTCTTGTTCTTGATCTGGCTGCGCTCGTCCTGGCAGCTGACCACGATGCCGCTGGGCAGGTGGGTCAGGCGGACGGCCGAGTAGGTGGTGTTGACCCCCTGACCACCCGGCCCAGAAGCGCAGAAGCGGTCGATGCGCAGGTCCTTCTCGTCGACCTCGACCTCGACGTCCTCGGCTTCCGGCAGCACGGCCACGGTCACGGCGGAAGTGTGGATGCGACCGGAGGCCTCGGTGGCCGGCACCCGTTGCACCCGGTGCACGCCGCCTTCGAACTTCAGGCGGCTGTAGGCGCCGCGGCCCTCGATGATGGCCGAGACCTCCTTGATGCCGCCGACCTCGGACTCGGAGAGGTCGATGATCTCGACGCCCCAGCCCCGCAGCTCGGCGTAGCGGCTGTACATGCGGAACAGCTCGGCGGCGAACAGGCTGGCCTCGCCGCCGCCGGTACCGGCTCGGATCTCGAGCACGACGTTGCGTTCGTCGTTCTCGTCCTTGGGGGTCAGCTCGCGGCGCAGCCGCTCTTCGAGCTGGGTCACCTCACCGGTGAGCCGGTTCTGCTCCTCGAAGGCCAGCTCCCAGAGCTCGTCCCCCCGACCCATCGTGCCGAGCATCTCGGCAGTCTCGGCGAGCTGGCGGCTGGCTTCTTGGTGGCGGTTGTAGAGATCGACGATCTCGGCGATCTCGGCCAGAGCCTTGCTGGTCTTGGTGTAGAGCTTGGGATCCGCCAGCGTCGCCGGGTCGGCGAGCTTGGCGGTCAGGTCCTGGTGGGTGGTCTTGAGGCGGGCCAGCTGCTCGAGCATGGGATCGGTCTCGGGTTCTCGGCGTGTCGCAGGAAGCGCCCGCAGCCGAGGGGGACCCGGACCGCGGGCGCGACGGAGGCCCCGAGCGGCCCGCTAAGCGGTGGCGGCCTTGGCGTAACGCCGCTGGAAACGCTCGACGCGACCGGCGGTGTCGATCAGCTTCTGCTTGCCGGAGAAGAAGGGGTGGCACTCGCTGCAGATCTCGAGTCGCAGCTCGTTCTTGGTGGAGTGCGTCTCGAAGGTGTTGCCGCAGGCGCAGACCACGGTGACGTAGTGCAGGGTCGGATGGATGTCGGCCTTCACGGTCGTAGCTTCCTAAGGGTAGTGGGTATACCCGCCGTCTCTAGGCGGCCCGGAACCCGTAACCATAGAACAGGAGGGGAGATTCCCGCAAGGGCGGTCACCAGCTCTTGGCGAACAGCACCGCGTTCAGGAACATCGGCATGGTGGCGCGCCAGAAGAGGCGGAAGGCTGGGTCCTGGGCGAAGGCGATGACCTGGCCTTCGCCCAGGGGCCGGTGGTAGACGAGGAGGGCACCGGCCAGGCGCTGCTCGGCTTCGGGCCAGACCAGGCCGGCGAGCACCGGCGCCTCGCGGCGCACCCAGAGCACGTCCCCCTGCGGGGAGCCGGTGGGCAACAACACCTCGCTGCCCTGGTAGAGGACGGGCGGCGCGCTTCTCAGACCAGCTGCAAGCGGGTGAGAGGCGCGCATTTCGGAGGCGAGGATCGCCCCCGGGGTCTCGATCGGCCTTTCCTCGAGCCCACCGGGGAGCCGAGGGCCCTGGCCCTCCTCCCCTGCGTTCTCGTTCTTCTCTTTCGCCTTCCAGACCTCGACCTGCGCCAGACCGTGCTGGCGCAGCCATCCGAACGAGCCCCCGACCGCCACCACGACGCCCCCCGCTCGGACCCAGCGCTCCAGGGCCTGGGCCCCTTTCTCCCCCAGGGCGTCGCCGTAGCCGGAGCCATCCGGCAAGATCAGCACGTCCAGCTCCCGCGGGCCATCCTTCAGCTCGGCGAGCTCGATGCGCCGGTGGGGCAGGGCCAGGTCGCGATCGAGGAGGTGCCAGAGAGCTCCGGTCGCCGTGGCCGCCGTGCCCGGACCCACGGCGAGGCCGACCCGCACCGGCACGACGGCCACCATGTCGTCCGAGCCGATCGAGATGCCGCTCGCCGTGCGCGAGGACGCGATGCCGCGTAGGTGCACGCCGCACTCGCGAGAGAGGCGGAGGAGGCGATCCGGAAGTCCGGCCGGGTTGCCCCAGCGAGGCACGAAGAGGGTGCCGGCAGGATAGGCGCGGCCCTCGATCTCGAAGCCGCCCTTGGCCACGCGGTGGAGCACGCGCTCGCGAGCCAATGCGGCGGCGAAGCGGTAGCCGGAGAGGCCTTGGGGTGACAGCAGCCAGCCCACCGCGTCATCGCCGTCGAGCCGGCCTTCACGGGGCTGGTAGGACACCAGATCCCCCGGCTCGTTGACCACCCGGAAGGTCTCGAGGTCATAGGCCCGGGGGAGGGACCAGGCGGAGACGTCGTAGAGCTCCTCGCTCAAGCCCTCGATCAGACGTTCGCGCTGGCGGTCCGCGAACGCCTGGGGCAGGGGAGTGTCCAGGGCCAGCAGGGCCTGCGTCAGGGTGCCCAGGGGTTGGTTGAGCATCACCACGTACGAGCCTTCGGCGAAGGCCCGTACGTCCCCCTTGCCACCGCCCGCCGGGGGATAGACCGAGAGGTTGGCGGCCGAGGGCAGCTGCTGGACCCGGACGCCGTGGAAGGCGAGGAGCGAAGCGAGGGCCTCGGCCTCGGGCTGGTCGGCGTCCCAGACGAGGCCCTCGGGAATCCTCTCCGCGGCTGACCGGCGGATCGCCACGTGGTCCCCGAGCAGGGCCACGCGCTTTTCGGCCACGGTGCGCACCGCCACCAGGGAGCTGGCGAGGTGGCGGTTGAGCCGATCGGCGAGGGTGAGGACCCCACCCCCGGGCAGGGCCAGCAGCTGACCAGCACGGCCGCCGCCGGCCATCTCGTAGGTCATCCCCACACCGCCCCGCAGCGAGGGATAGGAGTCACCGTAGCCGGGGTAGAAGAGGTCGTAGCGCTCGCGGTTGAAGTAGATCCAGCCCATGCGGTCGAAAAGGGCCGCGGTGGCTTGACCGAAGGTCTCGAACCAGGGCGGCACCCGCCGGTCGAGGGCAGGATGGCTGGGCTGGGCGGGCGGCGAGAAGTAGTAGGTGGACTCCCGGCCCATCTCGTGGAAGTCCAGGTAGACGTTGGGCTCCCACTGCCGGTAGGCGAGGAGGCGCTGGCGGGTCTCCTTCTGGGTGGCCCAGGCCCAGTCCCGGTTGAGGTCGATCCAGTAGTGGTTGAAACGACCGCCGGGCCAGGGCTCGGCGTGCTCCCAGGCGTCGAGGTGGGCCTCCGGCTCACGCCCCCGCCGCTGCTCGAAGGCCGAGAGATAGCGCTCCCGGCCGTCGGGGTTCGAGAAGGGATCGATCAGCACCACCACCTCGCGCAGTCGCTCCTCCCACTCACCCTTGGCGGCGGCGAGGAGATAGGCGGTGGCGAGGGCGGCCTCGGTCGAGGAGGACTCGTTGCCGTGGACGCCATAGGCCAGCCAGGCGATGGCCGGCTGGGTGAAGACCAATGCCTCCTGCTCGGCCTGCGGCAGCCCCGCCTCCCAGGTCAGCCGCAGGTGCCGTTCCCGCACCTCCTCCAGCCGATCGACGTTCTCTGCCGAGCTCACCGCTACCAGAGTCAGCGGGCGACCCTCGTAGCTCTCTCCGTAGCTCCAGATCGCCACCCGCGGCGAGGCGGCGGCCAGGGCCCGCAGGTAGGCCAGGGCCTCGCCGACGTGGGTGAAGCGGCTGCCGAGCGGATAACCCAGGAAGCGGCTGGGGGAGAGCACCGCGGGGTCGACCTCGGGCAGGGCGAGGGCTTCACCGGCCGAGACCGGCGCGAGCAAGGGCGTCGCGGCCGGCTCCTCGGCCCCGGCCGCGACGGCGAGGCACAGCCCCAGCACAGCGATCAGGGAGAGGGCGGGAGCGCGGGAAGGGAAGCACATGGCGCGGTCGGCCGACGAGTTTACCGTGCGTCACCGGCCCAGGGCCGAGCGCCCGCCGGCTAGTTGACGCTCTCGGCCGAGATGTTCAGGCGCTTCATCATCTCGTGCAGCGTCGTCGGCTTGAGCTGGAGCAGCTCCGCGGCCTTCTTCTGGACGCCGCCGGCGTGCTGTAGGGCACGCACGATGAGCTGGCGCTCGTAGGAGCTGATCGCGTCCTTGAACGCGAAGCCGTTGGTGCCCTCGGTGGGCTGGGGGAAAGGCTGGGAGCTCGGCTGGCGGACCGTTCGGGGCAGCAGCTCGACCCCCAGCGTCTCGCCCGACGAGAGCACCACGGCGCGCTCGATGGCGTTCTCGAGCTCGCGGACGTTGCCCGGCCAGTGGTAGTCCATCAGCAGCTCCATGGCCGCGGGCGAGAGCTCACGGATGGGCTTCTCGTTCTCTTTCGCGTAGTGCTGGAGGAAGTGATGGGCGAGGAGGGGGATGTCCTCCGTCCTCTCGCGCAAGGCGGGGAGCTGAACGCTGATGACGTTCAGCCGGTAGAACAGGTCCTCGCGGAACGCCGAGCGTTCCACCATGGCCTCGAGGTCGGCGTTGGTGGCTGCGATGATGCGCACGTCCGCCTTCACCGTGTCGACGCCGCCCAGGCGCATAAACTCCTTTTCCTGGATCACCCGCAGCAGCTTGGCCTGGGTCTCGAGCGGGACGTTGCCGATCTCGTCGAAGAAGACCGAGCCGCCCTGGGCCACCTCGAAGAGTCCCTTCTTGTTCGAGATGGCGCCGGTGAAGGCGCCCTTGACGTGGCCGAAGAGGTTGCTCTCGAGCAGGTCCGCCGGCATCGAGCCGGAGTTGACCGTGACGAAAGGACCGTCGGCGCGGCGCGAGTGGAGGTGGATCGCCTTGGCCACCAGCTCCTTGCCGGTGCCGCTCTCACCGGTGACCAGGATGTTGCTCTTCGAGGGGGCGGCGAGCTCGATCAGCTCGAAGATCTGCTGCATCGGCTTCGACTTGCCGATGATGCGGTCGAAGCCGAAGCGCTGCTTGAGCTGCTCGCGCAGCAGGCGATTCTCGCGCTGGAGGCGCCGTTGCTCGAGGCCCTTCTTGAGGGTGACCAGCACCTCATCGTTCTTGAACGGCTTGGGGATGTAGTGGAAGGCCCCCTCGCGCATGGCGGCGATCGCCCCCTCGATCGAGGAGAAGGCGGTGATCACCACCACCACCTGCTCGGCATCGGTGCGCCGGATCTGCCGCAGGACCTCCTCCCCCGACATGCCGGGCAGCATCAGGTCGAGGAGCACCAGGTCGATCTCCTCGCGCTCCAGGGTCAGTAGGCCCTCCTCCCCCGAGCGGGCGACGTAGGGCGTGTGACCTTCCTTCTTGATCAGCGTCGCGAGAATGTCCTGGAGGACCTCCTCGTCGTCGATGACGAGGATGTTCATGCCAGCCCCGGCTTCGTCTCGGTGCCTCGGGGCAGCTCGAGCACGAAGCGGCTGCCCCGTCCCGGCTCGCTGGTGACGGTCATGTGGCCGCCGTGGCGACGCACGATCTCGTAGCTGATCGAGAGGCCCAGCCCGGTCCCGCCCTCGGCCAGCTTGGTCGAGAAGAAGGGCTGGAAGATGCGCTCGATCTCGCTCTGGGGGATCCCGGTGCCGGTGTCGGCCACCGCGATGCGCACCGACTCTTCATCTCCCGCCAGCTCGAGGCAGAGGTCACCGCCGCTGCGCATGGCGTCGAGGGCGTTGGCAATCAGGTTCACCAGCACCTGGGTCAGCTCGGTCTCGCTGCCGTGGATGAGGTAGCGCTCGCCGGGAGCCTCCCAGACGAGGTTGACGCCGCGTTCGCGGCAGCGCTCGCGGAACTCGTCGGCGGCGTCCTCGATCAGCCGGGCCGCCGACAGCAGTCGCTGCTCGCCGCGGCGCTGGCGGGCGAAGTCGAGCAGGCTGCGCACGATCTGCGAGGCGCGGAAGGTCTGGCGCTCCATTTTCTTGAGCAGGAGATGGCGCGGGTCGGTCTCCGGGGTCTCCTCGAGGAGCAGCTGGGCATAGCTCGAGATGCCGGTGATCGGCGTGTTGACCTCGTGGGCCACGCCCGCCGCCAGCATGCCGAGGGAGGCCAGACGGTCCTTCTCGCGCAGCTCGTTCTCGAGGTGGAAGCGTTCGGTGGCGTCCTGCACCACCACGATGCGCTGCCCGGAGCCGGCTTCCCCGAGCTCTGCGCTACTGACCTGGAGGTGGCGGTCCCCGTCATCGCTAGGCCAGAGGAGGGCCGTCAGGCCCGGCTGTCCGGGTAGCTCGATCGGCAGCACCTCGGCCACCGGCCGGCCGAGGAGGCTGCGCCGCTCCTGCCCCGCGATCGCCGCGAAGGCGAGGTTGGCGGAGGCCACGCAGCCCTCCGGGTCGAGCACGGCGATGCCCACCGGCGAGGACTGGAGGATGCCCTCGTTGTAGCGCTCGAGGCGCACCACCTCTTCGAGCTGGTGGTGCAGGCGGTCGAGGAGCTGGGCGTTCTCGATGGCGAGCGCCGCCTGGTTGAGCACCTGGCGCGTCAGCTCGACGTCCTCGCTGGTCAGGGGGGTGTCGTCGCGCCGATAGCTAGTGGCGAGCAGGCCCACCCGGTGGCCGCGGACGGAGAGCGGGAAGAGGTATCGGTAGCGGCCCTCGAACAGCTCGAGGGCCGGCGAGAGCCCTTCCCCCGGCGTGGCGAAGCCCGACAGGGCGCGCACCTCGCCCTCCCAGTCCGCCTCGGAGAGGAGCTCCAGCGGCAGCTGGCGGGGCGTCCCTGGCTGCGGCCGGACCGCGACCAGGACGGTGCCCTGGGAGAGGTAGAGGTTGACCCGCTCCAGCTCCAGGCCCAGCTCCAGGTGGTCGAGGAGGGCAGAACAGAGGCTGTCGAGATCGCGCTCGTGCAGCAACTCCCGGCCCAGCTCCGCGAGCAGCCGGCGGCGGCCATAGGAGCCGCGGTACTGGAGGCGCTCCAGGGTGTCCCCGATACCCCGGCGGGTCGGCACCGCCAGCGCGGCGATGGCGATCCCGGCGATGAAGGAGACCACGGTGCGTCCGCCCGCGATCTGCTCGGCCAGCCCTCGCGCCAGGTAGAGGTCGACCAGCACGAAGCCGACCACCGCGAGCAGGATGGTCAAGGCGGAAGCGATGGCGTTGCGGACGATCGGCCCGAGGTCCCACAGCTTGTAGCGAAGGATGGCGTAGGCGAAGGTCAACGGTACCAGGGCGAGGGGCAGCACCGCCAGGGTGGGCAGCGGCTCAGGGGTGGGCAGCGCCAGCACGCGCGGGAGCAGGTAGAGGGCGACGAAGGGCAGGAAGCCCGCGCCGATGCCGGTCGTCATCCAGACCAACTGGCGCCGCGCCTCGGCGTCGACCGTGGCGCGGCGGCGCGCCACCAGGACGGCGAAGGCGGCGACCACCGCCGCACCGAGGAGGATCAGCCCCAGGCGGTCGAGGAGGGCGATGCGCTCGATCGACATTCCGCCCGAGAAGAGACGGCCGCGCCAGAAGGCGAGGTCCAGGAAGAGCAGAGCGAGGATCGTCGAGGGCAGGTAGAGGAAGGGCACCAGCCGGCGGGCCCAGGACCGAAGGGGCGCCGACGGGAAGACCAGGAAGAGGTGGACCGTGAGCGGGGCGAGCGCCAGCCGGGCGAGCCGCTCGCCGACCTCGAGCATCCGATCGACGCCGTCGCTCGGGCGCCCCTGGGTGGTGAACAGGTAGACCACCGCGGTCGCCAGGCACCAGAGGAAGAAGAGCATTCCGCGGCCGTCGCTGCGGCGGGCGACGGTGAACAACCCGATGCCGATGTAGAGGGCACCGGAGAGCGCGAGGACCAGGAAGCGGCCGTCGAGATCGAGGGGAGGACGGTGGTAGCGCACCTCGAGTGGCTCGGCACCGCGCAGCACGGTGAGCCGGCTCTCCTGGCGGGCCACCAGCTGGCGGCGCAGTTCGGAGGCTCGAGGTCCCGCGGACTGACCGTCGACGAGGAGGATGCGATCGCCCTCGGCGAGGCCACTGGCGGGGCTGGGCGACGCCCCGATGCGCCAGGAGCCCGTCTCCCAACGAGCTTCGAATCCGGTGGGCTGGAAGGTCTCGACCTTGCGCGCCACGCTGGTCGCGCCCAGGGCGACGACCAGCGCCGCGGCCAGAAAGGGCACGGCCAGCGAGAGGAAACGCTTCAGCGGAGAAGGCGCCACGGTCGTCGATCCCAAGGTCCGGAGCAGGTCCCCAGCACAGGCCATGCCACTGCTACAAAGGGTTGGACTGGGGCTAAACCCCTGGTAAGAAGGTCCTTTGGCGGGATCGCTCCAAGCGGACGGACGCACTCCAATATCTTGAATCCAATGGGCCGGGCCTGCAACTGGGTGAAAACGAAGAGGGCAGGCACAGGGGCCTGCCCTACCGTGAGGAGACCCGGTCAGAAGCGGATGGCGAGGCCGCCGAGCACCCGGCGGCGGATCTCGTTCGGGCCGCCGCTCTCGCCCTGCCGGGCCAGCTCCATGTTGAGCTGGAGGGCCCAGTCCGCGGGCAGGTCGAGCAGGACGTTGAGGTCCTGGGTGACCGTGAGCTGCAACCTCTCGGAGAGCTGCGCAGGCAGCGCGGCGAGCGCGTCGTCGAGCGGAGAGAAGTTCTGCTCCACCTGGTGAAAGGCCAGGAAGACGCCGGTCGAGGTGGCCTGGAACTGGGTGTCGATCGAGGCGATCAGGTAGCGGACCTGGTTCTCGTAACCGTCGTCGACGGTGGCGAGGAAGGTGCCGCCACCGCCCGCGGCGACGCTCGAAGCGACCCGGGTCAGGATGTTCGGCGACAGCCGGCGCGCGACCGAGAGGTTGAGCTCGTTGAGGCGGTCGCCCGGTACCAGGTAGATGCTCTCCGAACGGTCGAAGAAGTCACGGGAGAGGTAGACCCGGAACGTCTCGCCGAGCTCGCGATGCACCGCGCCCAGGGAGAGCAGGTCGTCGCCTTCGCTGCGAGAGAGGGCGAGCCGATAGCAGCGCTCCTCTGCCCGGTCGCACTCGGCCAGGCTGCCGTCGAGGAAGACCGGCAGGAAGTCCAGGCCCGGCCAGTCGGTGCTCGCCCCGCTGGCCTCGAAGCGGCCGGAGGCCCGCGCGGAGAGCTGCCACTGCGGGTTCAGCTGGAGGACCAAGCCGCCCTGGGGGGCGAGCGCGATCTCGCCGTCCCGCAACACCGAGTAGACACCGTACTCGATCAGCATCGAAGGCCGCAGGCGGTAGCCGCCCTGGCCGAAGAGCTCCGCCCGCTCGGCGCCCGTGCGCGGCGCCTCGCCCGGAGTACCCCAGGTCGCCTCCCGCTCGCGGTAGCGAATCCCGGCTTCGATCACCGAGCGCTCCCCCAGCTCGCGGCTGTAGGAGCCTTCGACCTCCCAGGTCCGAGAGGCGTTGGGTACGTCGAGGGGGTCGATCAAACCGGATTGGTAGTAGTTCGTCTCGTCGATCAGGCGGGCGGCGAACGAGGATTCGGCGTTGTCGCCCACCGGCGTGTCCCACAGCAGGCTCAGATGCTCGAAATCGACGGGCCGTTCGACACCATCCTGGAGAGTCACCTGGCGATTGCGCGCCGAGGAGATCTGCAAACGTGACAGCCGGTCCTCCGGGCGCAGGTCGAGGGACATCGATTGAGCGCTGCCCTTGAAGCTCTGGGCACCGGCGGCATCCGGTGTGGATTCGAGCTGGCGGAAATCCCCCGAGAAGCCGACCTTCATGCTCGCCACCTGGCCGCGCAGGTCGATGCGGCCGCCCGCCAGTTGCGCGGCGTCGGGAGCGACGATGTCGTCCGAGCCGGCCTCGGCCACCAGGTCCGCTTCGAAGCGGACCTCGTCGACCGGCAGCCGGACGCCGCCGGCGACCGACGCTTCGAGCACGGCCAGGGTGGCGATCTCGCGCAGCACGTCCGAGGGGATCCGCGCTCGCAAGTCCCAGTAGTCCTCCTCGAGGCTGGCGTCGCGGACCTCGGGGACGAGGTCGATGTCGAGGATCTGGCGTTGATCGGGGGTCGAGCGAGTCAGGCCGACCACGGCGGGAACGAACCCACTCTTGTAGGCCACGACCTGATAGATGCCGGCAGGGAGCTGATCGAACTGGAAGCGACCGACCAGGTCGGTGGCGACTTTACGGAGATCGGAGCTGGCGAGGGAGAAGGCGAAGACGTGGGCGGAGGCGATGGGCTGAGATTCCGGGGCTCGTACCGTGCCGACCAACCCCGGGGCCGGCTGGGCGCAGAGGGGGGCTCCCGCCATCAGCAGGCCGGCGAGCAGGATCCAACCGGCTGTCCGTCGCTCTCCTTGCATGGGGAAGTGCCTTTTGCCGCCAGACTGGAAGTGTAGGCCCCACCTTGGGGGCTGTCAAATTTGCTTTCGTCGGTTCGTAAGCAACTTCAAGACGCGTGCCAGCCTCGAGCGAAGCGGCCGACGCCCTGGGATCGGCGGCCTGGTTCGGCGCCAGAGGCGGCTGTGTCCGCCTCACCCTCGCCCGGCACGTCCTCTCGACGGGACGGCTCGGAGGGTGCGCCGCCCCTCGGCGGGGTCACCCGCTGCTCAGGAGTACGGGCGACCGCCACCGCCACGACCGATCGCGCTCCCGTGTGGCGAAGCGCGGCGGCGGCCGCGGCGAGGGTGGCGCCGGTGGTCATCACGTCGTCGACCACGATCACGTCCACGCCTTCCAGCTTCGCGCCGCGCCGGGCCCGGAACGCGCCTCGCGGGTTGACCAGTCGCTCGCGTCGCGACAGCTCGCTTTGGGGCCGGGTACGCCGGCGGCGCACCAGGGCCGCCTCGTAGGGCAGACCGAGTCGCTCGGCGAAGGCCGCAGCGATCTGCGCGGCCTGGTCATAGCCGCGGACGAGACGGCGGAGCCAGTGCAGGGGCACCGGCACCACCCGGGCCGGCCCCGGTAGCTCGGGCGCGACCTCGGCGGCCAGGGCAGCGCCGAGATCTGCCGCCAGATAGTCGAGGCGGCCGAATTTGAGGGCGAGGAGCACCGAGTCGAGCGGCGGCTGGTAGGTCCAGGCGCAGATCAGACGCTCGAAAGGGGGTGGCACCTCCCGACATCGGCCGCAACGCCAGCCCGGCGGCAGGGGACGAGCCGCGAGGGGTCGGCCACAATGACGACAACCGGCCCTCACCCGCTCGAGCCGCGCGCGGCAGGCGCCACACAATCCCAGGGCACCGGCTTGGCCGGCGCGCAAACGGCCGCAGGCCAGGCAGGGCGAAGGCAGCAGAAAGTCGACGACCGGATCGAGCCAGCTCATGGTCTCCTTCGAGCGGCAGCTGTGACGGCAGGGGATCGATGACCGTATACGCTCCCGGTCCCGCGAGCCCCGAACGCTGCGAACCCCCTCTCTTCGGAGAAGACGCAAGACGAGCAGCTATACTCCCAATCCGTTCTCGCCCGGAGAAGCGCCCGCCGAGAGCCGAGGACCTGAACCGAGGAGCAGAACCTTGACCGATCGCACCAAGACCCCCCTGCCCAGCCTCCTCCTGATCCTGGCGCTGTGCTCCAGCGCGACCCCCGCCCTCGCCGACGAGCGCTACACCTTCACCCTCGGTTTGCTCGGTGGTGCGGGTGGCTCTCTCGACGCCGATCCCGGCGACGAGCTCTCGAACGTCGGCTATCAGCTCAACCTCGCCTTCCTGACCGAGCCGAAGACCCACCTCGGTCTCCGGCTCGGCCGGCTCGACCTGGAAGAGGCGGATCCATTCGGCTCGCTGACCCAGGCGGACCTGACCTACGCCACCATCTCCGGGGAGTACCGTTTCTCCCAGAGCTTCTACGAATCCGGCATCTTCGTCGGCCTCGGCGGCTATCAACTGGACGGGCTGCCGCTCGCCGGCGGCGAGCGAGACTCGGAGACGACCTTCGGCGTGACCCTGGGACTGACCGGGGAGTTCGAGATCACCTCCAACCTCGGCGCTTTGATCGAGCTCTCGGGACACTGGGCAGACTTCGACGACGCGCAGGTCTTCCTCTTCGGCCACGTCGGCCTCGCCATCCACTTCTGAGCCGGACCCTGCCCTAGGAAGAGGCGAAGGCGAGGCCTTCGCCTCGAGTGCTTCGGACCTTCTCCTCGAGGCGCCGGCGCACCTCGGCGCTGTCCCAGTCCTGGGCGCCGATGAACTTGTCGACCACTTCGTTGCCGACCAGCAGCACCGTCTCGGGCACCTTGTAGGTGTCGTAGCGGTGGGCGACCTCCCAGCTCGGGTCGAAGAGGATGTTGCCGGTGGCGGTGCCGAGGAAGCCCTGGACCTTCTGCACGTCGTCATCCACGGCCACGTAGAGGATGACGAAGTCGGGTGACTGGACGGCTTGCTCCAGCCGGGAGAGGGAGGGAATCTCGCTGATGCAGGGGGGGCACCAGGTGGCCCAGAAGTGCACCAGCGTGATCGGCGCCAGGTGCTCGCCGAGCATCGCCGGCTGGCCCTGGGCATCGTAGAGGAAGCCTCCCGGTGCCGAGGACCCACCTTTGGGCAGGCCGAGCGCCAGCCCCGAGCAGAGCAGCGCGCCGGCGAAGACGCTCCAGGCCTGGAGCCGGAACGAGCGGGGGGTCGGCTGTTGATCCACGTTGCCTCCAGAGGCTCGGAGAACGCCCCGAGGGCGAGCGCGAGCGGAGTGGATTCTAACCGCGGCCCAGGCCGGTGCGGTGCAGCGATCGGGGCGCCCGTTCGAGGAAGCCGATCAGCTCGAGCACCATCGTCGTCGTGGCGGCGTCGCGCACCGCAGCCTCGGCGAACAGCAGCAGGGTCGCCATGGCCTCGCGCCCGATGTCCTGGGCGAGGAAGGTCGGCACCATCTCTTCGGCCAGGCGTCGCACTTTGTCGAAGCGGCCGAGCTGGAGGTGGACCAGGGCCAGCTCCAGGCCAGCGAGGGCGGCGTCATAGCCCAGTCCCTGGGCGAGGAGCTCCTCGCGGAGGCCGAGGAATGTCCCTTCCGCCTGGTCGACCCGGCCCAGACCGCGGGCGATCCGCGCCTCGAGCCAGCGGCGGCGGCGCTGGGTCCACGCCTCCGGGAACTGCTCGTACAACGGGGCATTGGCCTCGAGCCGGGCTTCGGCCTCGACGAAGCGGCCGAGGTGCTGGAGGTAGCTGGTCAGGTTGTGCTCGGCCATCAAGCGGAGCCGCGCGTCGCCCAGGCGGTCGATGTACCGCAGCGCTTCCTCGGTGGTGTGGTAGGCGGCCTCGATGCGGCCGTCCTCGCACTGAGTGGTGGCCTGGCTGATCAGCAGGCGGGCGAGGGCTTCCTCCTCGCCGCACTCGAGGTAGATCTCTCGAGCCTGGCTGAGATGCTCCTCGGCCGCCGCCATGCGCCGCCCGTCCCGGCACAGCAGGGCCGAGAGGTGACGGAGCTCGGCCTCCACCAACGGGTCGAGGTCGCCCTGGTCGAGAAAGAGCGAGAGGGCGAAGTCGAGCAGCGGCTGCGCTCCGCGCAGGTCTCCCGCAGCGCGCAGCGCATTGCCCTGGAAGGCGGTGGCGAGGGCCAGGGCGGTCATCGCCGAGGCGGTCCCCCAGGCGGAATGCGGGACGCGCAGGGCCACGTCGCGGGCGAGGCTTGCGAGCTCGTAGGCCTCGAAGGGATCGACGGTCACCTGCCGGCGGCACTCATCGACCAGACGCTCCACCAGCAAGGGGCTGCGGAAACGGCAGAGAGCCCGGTGGACCTTGAGCCGACGCTGGTCGGGAACGCTCCGGAGCAGGTCGGCCAGATCCCGGTCGGCCTCTTGCGCCAACCGGGCCGCGCGCTGCGCCTGCTCTTCGAGGCTGTCCAGAGCTGCTTGCAGGACTCCCGCATAGGCGCCGGACTGAGAGCTCGCCGGCGCGGGCAACGGCGCCTCGCAGGTGTCCGCCGCTGCCAGGATGAGGTAGTCGGCGATCTCACGGCGCACTCCATGATCGAGCGGCTCGCCCTCGATCAGCGCCTGGATCCAGCGTCCAACGTGGCATCGGTGGGTCATCCCGGTGACCTCTTCCCTTCGACTGCCGCACGGGTTTGTGCGGGGAAGGCTATTTCGGAGACTCGCAGAAAGCAAGCAGGAGATCCACCCGCGAGCCCGGCCCGGGCGTCGCTCGCAGCCGGGCTCACGAGCGGACCCGAGCCCCTCAGCGCACCAGAGGCTCCACGCGCCCCCCCTGCCGCCCCGAAGCCTCGAAGTCGGGGGCGGGCGCAGGCGCGGCGGCCGTGCAGATCGGGTTGCCGTAGGGGTCCATCTCACATCCGGGCTTGTCGGGGGAACGGGGCACTTGTGGCCCGGGCAGGGCCCAGGCGACCAGCTCACCCAGCCGAGCCCAGAAGCTGGCGAGGAATCCGTCGACACCACCCCCGGCTCCAGAGCGGGTCGGTGCGGCCAGAGCCGCCGGCCCGAAGGCCAGGGCGAGGGCGAGGATCGCGGCCAGAGACAGACGAGTGATCCGATGGGAAGCAGCGAACACGGGGACGCTCCTTTCCGGGACGGACGAGCCGCGGACCCCCCGCAGAGGCCGTCCCGCTGATTGGCTTGGGAATCGACGCTAGTTTTATCGCAGGATGGATCGAAATGGATGCCCGGCTTATCGATTCCGATAATTTAGGCCACCCATCAGGGCCTCCTGAGGGCCTCTTGACACCCAGGCCCCCGCCCGCGCACAATTCGGCGCCTCTGCGCGTGGGGCCGTAGCTCAGTTGGGAGAGCGCTTGAATGGCATTCAAGAGGTCGTCGGTTCGATCCCGATCGGCTCCACCACTTCCACCCCTCCCCTAGACAGTCCGTCTTCGCCGCCTCGTCTTTCTGCCCTCTGTCACGTTTGATTTCTCTCGCCGCAACCAAGAGGCGAGATCACCCCAGCCGCGGCTGGCGGGGTCAAACGGTAAGAGCCACGAAAGGAGGCTTCACCATGTTCAGTGATCGCGTCCCCAAGGTTCTCGCAATTGCAGTGTTGGCCCTGTTGCTCTCTGCGGGCCCATCCGTTGCCACACCCGCGAGCGCGGGCGACGGCAGCGGGCTGCCATCCCTCGAGCACTCGCTGTTCGGCGATGCTCTGGCGGGGTTCCAGGACCTCCTCGCCCGGCTCGCCGAGAGGTTTGGGCTGGGCCCTGACGACACGAGGTCCGTGGACAAAGACGATCCCCCGCCGGGCAGTGGCTCGGGCGGGGGATCGGGGGGCGGCACCGGTGGCTCCTGGGAGCCCTCAGGGCGGCCCTGACGGCGGCGACCCGAGCGCCAGGGACTCGCCTCGATAGTCGGCATGCCGTCACTGGCACTTCGGGGTTGAAGTGTGGATAATAGTGGGCGATGCAGGCCGCGAAACACAAAGACTCTTCGCAGTTTAGAAAAGTTTTTCTAGAGGCGCGCGACGATCTCGATCAGATCCTGCGCCGCTATGAGATCCCGGCTGCCGAGGCCGGGGCCCTTCTCGAAGAGACGGTCGTCGAGTGGATCTACAAGGGAGATCACGCCGAGGACCCCTCCTCACTGCTGAGATCCAAGCTAAGGAAGAAGTGCCGCCGCTACTGGGTAGACCGGCGGCGGTCTTTTGTGGAGGCGGTGGAGCGCAAGCTCTAGTCGCCTCCTTTCGAATACCCCTGGAGGAAGGGACCAATATGCCGAAGACCCATCCGGACGAAAAGCTGCTCGAGAAGTTCAGCCGCGGGAAGCTGTCGCGGCGCGAGAACATCAAGATCTCCTGGCACCTCTACAACTGTGCCTCCTGCCGCAAGGAGGTCGAGAAGCTGGCTCCCCCAGGCAGCGAGCTGGTGGAGAGCCTCTTCTCCGGGCTCCAGCCCCAGGAGCTGGTCGAGAGCCCGACCTACGAGCGGGCCCTCTCCTTCGGACAGAGCACCCTCGAGGTGCGGGGCGAGGCGCGCGACCGTGACCGCTCCCGCGCTCCCAAGCTCTTCGCCGAGCTGATGCGGCACCCGGTCAGCCGCCAGCGATCCCTGATCGAGCGCACCTGGCGGTTCAAGAACTACGTTTTCGGCGAGTTCCTCCTTGACCAGAGCCATCAGGCCGTCACCGACGACCCGGCTCGTGCCGAAGACCTCGCCACCCTCGGGCTGGTGGTCGCCGAGCAGCTCGAAGGTACCCACTACGGTCCGGCCCTGGTCAACGACCTCAAGGCTCGTGCCTGGGCCGCGGTCGGCAAGGCGCGTACCGTCGGTACCGACCTGCGCAGCGCCGACGAAGCCTTCCACAAGGCCGACAGTTTTTTCGCGCAGGGGACGGATGACATCCTCCTCAAGGCCTGGATCTTGATCCGCAAGGGCGCCCTGCGGCGGGAGCAGCGGCGTTTCGACGAGGCGGAGAAGCTCCTGGACGAGGCGCTCGGCATCTATCGCGACGCCGGGGAGGACCACCTGGCTGGCATGGCCATCCTGTCCCAGGCCAAAGTGGAGGAGGAGGCCGGACGCCCGGAGAAGGCCCTGGCCCTGGTCAAGGAGGCGCGCAAGCTGATCAACGGTGAGCGTGAGCCGAGGCTCCTGGGCTGCGCGGCATCCCTACAGGTCTCCTGTCTCGCCGACCTCGGGCGCTATGACGAGGCCAAGAAGCTCCTGCCGGAGCTGCGCAAGCTGGCTGCCGAAGCCGGTGCCGATACCGACGGCCTGCGCAACCTCTGGCTCGAGGGCAAGGTGGCGCTCGGCATGAACAAGCTCGAGGACGCCGAGAAGCTCTTCGCCCGCATGCGCAACGAGTTCGTGGAGCGGGGCATCGCCTACGACGCCGCCCTGGCCTCGCTGGACCTCGCCGTCGTCTACGCCCAGCAGGGCCGGACCCACGAGATGCGTCAGCTCGCCGAGGAGATGCTGCCGATCTTCCGGTCGCGCGACGTGCATCGCGAGGCTACGGCCGCCCTGCTGGTGTTCCAGAACGCGGCCAAGGCCGAGAACGTCACCCTGCAGCTGGTGCGCGACATCGCCGCCTACCTGCGCGAGGCGCGCAACAACCCGTCCCTGGCTTACCAGCAGGCCTCCTAAGGTCTGCTTGGGCACACCTTCCTCGAGCAGGCGCGACCGTCCGG
>JBIOYC010000181.1:0-7427 GCA_044869955.1 Thermoanaerobaculia bacterium
CGGTCACCTTGTCGACCTCGTACTTGATGAGGTCGAAGGGCGTGATCTCGACGTAGGCGCGCACGATGCGCGGCGCCTCCGGGCCCGGCTCGAGCCCGTGCCAGGGATGAGGCCGGAAGGTGTGGAAGGGGCGGGGGAAGGTCATGGCAGCCTCCCTGCCCGCCGCAGCCTGGCGAGGTGCGCCTCGATCTGCCGCTCGGCCAGGGGATGGGCCATCGGCGGCAGCTCCTCTTCGTAGACCAGCGGCCGCAGCCCGGCGGCGGTGCGGGTGCCGCGCTGCCATTCCTCGAGGATGCGTCTCTCGCGCCACAGGCGATGGTCGAAGAATTCCCGCAGCTTGGCCACCGCGTCCTTGACCGGCGGGCCGTGGGCGGGGAAGAGGGTGCGCGGCGCCAGCTCGATGAGCTTGGCGAGCGAGGCCAGGTAGTCGTCCATGTCGCCCTCGGGCGGATCGACCACGATGGTCGAGAGGGCAGACACCATGTCGCCGGCGAGGAGCGAACCGCCCTCCAGGTCGAGGAAGCAGAGGTGCCCGCGCGCGTGTCCCGGGGTGTGGACCACCTGCACGGGAAACGGCGGCTCGCCCGCCAGCACCAAGATCTGCCCGTCCTCGAGCGGCCGGTCGACCGGCACCGGGCGCGCCGCGCCGGCCAGGCGCTCGGCGGTCGCCGGGTGGGCACAGACCGGCACCCGCAGCCGCTCGCGCAGCGCGGCGACCCCGCCCACATGATCGGGATGGTGGTGGGTGAGCCAGATCGCGCTCACCCGGCCGCCCTGCTCCTCGACGGCCCGCGCCACCGCCTCCAGGCGGTCGATCACCGCCGGGTCTCCCGAGCCCGGGTCCACCAGCACCAGCTCCCGCCGGCCGAGCAGGAAGGCGTTGGTGTGGAGGGCGGGGGGCAAGGTCGCCGTCTTCAGGGGCAGCATCAACACGCCGGGCCGGAACTCCACGCGGCGGTAGGGCCCGAGGTTCGCCTCCCGCGGCTCGCGCAGGCGGCCGAGGCCGGCCTCAGGGCCTTCCTCGCCGAGCACCCGCAGGATATGGAGGATGGGCGGCGCGGTGAGCAGCTCGCCGCGCTCCCAGCGCGCCACGCCGGCGGTGGGCGCCACCCACTCGCCGGCCACGGCCTCGCCCGGCACCACCAAGGGCTGCACCGGCAGCTCGGCTGGCCACTCGAGCAGGAAGAAGCGGTTGTCGAAGCGCATCGGCCCGAGCGGTGGAGTGAGCCAGCGGCCGGCGAACACCAGCCGGCCGGCGTCGAGTACCAGGCCCTGCTCGGCGACCGCCTCGGCGAGCGGCCGTCCTCCCTCGACGAGGGCGCTCCGGGCGGCGGCGAGGCGTGCTTCGAGGGACGCGGCGTCGCCTCCGCCGGCGGAGAGCTCCGGCACGGGAAGCACGCCCGTCTCCTCGAGCAGCTCGCGCAGTGCGCAGGCCAGGATGCCGGGCACCACGTGCGGCGGCGCTCCGTTGATGGAGTTGGGGCCCAGGTCTTCGGCCAAGGTCTCCGGCATGGCCGCCGCGGTCACCGTGCCGTCCGCCCCGCGGGGCAGGCCGGCGACCGCCGTCGCGGCGTCCTCGCGCGACAGCCCGCCACCGGGGAAGGCGTACCAGCCGCCCATGAAGGCCAGCGCCGGCGAGCGCTGGATCCAGAACGCCTCGAGACCGCGCTCGGTCCGCCGCCAGAGCACCACCGACGCCGAGGGCCGGGGCGGCTTGGGGGCCGGGAGCGCAGCTCCACCCCCGACGGCGGCGAGCACTCGTTCGTACAGGCTGGAGCTGGGCACGCGTCGCGATCTCCGCGGCGGATGATAACCGGCAGCACGGAGCGACTGGGTTGCCTAAACCAGGGTGGCCTCGCCGGTGACTGTTGATACAGTCCGTTCGCGCGATCGGTCCCTCTTAGCGATCAACAGAGTTGAGGAGTTCATGATGCCTGGTCCTGCAAGCCCTTGCCGGTGGCTCGGTGGAGTCGCTGTCGCCGCCCTACTGTCGACCACGCCCGTCTCCGCCACCACCGACCCCTCCTATGAGGCCCTGCGCTCGTCGCGACCGGACGGCCGCCGGCTGGCGGTCACCCAGCCGTTCACGCTCGAGCGCGACGCCTTCCGCTTCGAGCTCACGTCCGGTTCCATCCACTTCCTGGCCCCGGTCAACGGCCGCACCTACGGCGCGGTGTTCGTGGGCAGCGGTGGCTTCAAGCTGCTGCCGGCGACCGAGGACGAGCGCCGCCATCTGGCCTTCGTCAGCGGCCGCGACAACCTGGAGGTGCTCTCCGACAGCTTCGACTCCCTGCTGCTGCTGTTCGGCGACGACACCGCCGAGGAGCTGGCCCTTCTCGGCACGATCGAGACCGGTGCGCCCGACGCGCGGGCGGCGGAGGTCTTCGAGAGTTTGCTCGCCCGCCAGCGCCAGGAATTCGATGTCAACTTTCTCATCCGCCTGCTCCAAGACCTGCTCAACACGCCGGAGCTCAAGAGCGGCGTGTTTCTCGCTTATCTCGACGGCAGGGACCTGCCGCCGGCGATCGCCGCCGTCGATCCCCGCGGGATCGACGCGTTGCAGATCGGGCCGCTGATGGGCGGCGAGGACACCGCCTTCTACGTCGGGGACGAAGTGCGGGGCGGGTTCTGGTACGCCTGCGACCGGGTGGCCGAGGTGAAGCGCGGCCGGCGCACGCCCTATCGGCCGACGATCGACGCCCAGCACTACACGATCGACACCGAGGTGCGGCGCAACGAGGAGCTCGCCGGCACCACGACCCTGCGGCTGAAAGCCGAGGCGCCGGTGCGCGTGGTGCCCCTGTACCTGGTTTCGCTGCTGCGCATCTCGGAGGCGAGCTTCCGCGGCGAGGGGAGCGAGCAGTGGACGCCGATCGCCTTCGTCCAGGAGGGTGAGAAGGAGCACGTCAACGCGGCGGTGGTGCTGCCGGAAATCCTGCCCAAGGGCACGACCTTCGAGGTCAAGCTTCAGTACGCGGGCAAGGAAGTGATCTGGGACCTCGGCTTCGACATCTACGCCGTGCTGGCGCGGACGAGCTGGTATCCCAACGTCAGCATCTTCAGCGACCTGGCGACCTTCGACCTCACCTATCGCGTGCCCAAGGGCAACGACGTGGTCTCCGTCGGGACTCACCGCGGGACGACGAGCGAGGAGCGCTGGGAGCTCTCCACCTGGAAGGCCGAGCTGCCGATCCGCGTCGCCGGCTTCAACTACGGCAAGTTCACGCCGGTTCCTCGGCGCGACGAGATCTCCGGGCTGGGGATCACGGTGCACGCCAACCACAAGATGCCCGAGATGATGGGCCGCAGCCTGCAGTCGGAGGTGGCCGAGACCATCGTCAGCCCCGACGGGGTCCCCATCGTCGTCGGCTCGCCCAGCCAGTCGACCGGCCGCCTCAGCCCGGCGAAGCTCGCCGAGGGCGTGGCCGTGGACTGCATCAACGCGGCGCGGCTGTTCCACACCTACTTCGGGCCGCTGCCACAGCAAGAGGTGGCGATCGCGCAGCAGTTCTCCTTCGGCTTCGGGCAGAGCTGGCCTTCGCTCATCTACCTGCCCTACTCGGCGTTCATGACCGGCACCGCCCGCAACACCCTGGGCCTGACCGGCTTCGGCTATGACGAGTTCGTCAAGGACGTGGCCTTCCACGAGATGGCCCACCAGTGGTGGGGCCACCTGGTGGGCTGGGACAGCTACCGCGACCAGTGGCTGTCAGAAGGCTTCTCCGAGTTCTCGGCGATGCTCGCAGTGCAGCACACCCTGGGCTGGGAGGAGTACGGCAAGCGCTGGAAGGAAAAGCGCGAGCGCATCAGCTCGCGCACCGGCACGGTGACGGCGGGAACCCTCGGGCCGATCACCCGCGGCATCCGCCTGTCGACCGCCAAGAGCCCCGCCGGCTACCCGATCGTCGCCTACGAGAAGGGCGCCTTCGTGCTCCACATGCTTCGCATGATGATGTTCGACCCCGCCCTGGCGCAGCCGGACGCGCACTTCATCGCCCTGATGAAGGACTTCACCTCGACCTACGCCGGCAAGTCGCCCTCCACCCAGGACTTCAAGGCCGTGGTCGAGCGCCACGTGCTGCCGGCGATGAACGCCACCGGCGACGGCAAGATGGACTGGTTCTTCGACCAATGGGTCTACGGCACCGAGCTGCCCCTGCTCAAGAGCAACCTGGCGGCCAAGAAGGTGGCGGAGGGCGAGTACCAGGTGACGGGCTCGGTGGCCATCGAGGGAGTCTCGGAGAGCTTCCGCGCCCTGGTGCCGATCTACGCGGACTTCGGCAAGGGGCGGCTCGCGGTCATCGGCCGGCTGCCCATGTCCGGCGCCGGCTCCCGGCCCGTGGACGTCAAGGTCAAGCTGCCCGAGAAGCCCCGCCAGATCGTGGCCAACGCGCGGTACGACGTGCTGACGCGAGAACCGTGAGTGCTTGGGGCCTTGGTTGATGGTCCGCCCCTACTTTCGGGGCGCCTCGTGAAGCTCGATCGGGTTCCCGTCGGGGTCCTCGATCTGGATCTGCTTGCCGCCCGGTCCGACCTCGACCTCGTTGCGGAAGCGGGCGGCCGCATCTCGGACGGAGGCGATAGTGGAGTCGATGTCCCTCACGTAGAGCACGATTCGATTCCACCCGCCGGGTTCTTGCTGGCGCCCGTCCGGCATCGGTCTCGATCCGGAGCTGCCGGGACCGCTCAGGAGGAGGCGAAGATCTCCGCGTGACACGGTCGCGAACACGGCTCCCGATCGCTGCGTGAGCTGGAACCCGAGATGCCCGGTGTAGAACGCGACCGCTCGATCCACATCGCGGACCTGGTACCGCACCACCGCGGCGTTCACGTCCGGCGAAAACGGCGCGGAGTGGGTAGCGAGTGAATTTGTCATCGTTGAGCCTCCATGTGTCATGCAGCCTGCGAGCGCCGAAGCGCACAGGAGAGCGATGGCGCATCCACGCACTCTTCCAGGCATCACGTCCTCCGTTCCATGCAAACTTACGCGCGTTGGACGTTAGCCGTATTGGACGAATGTGACCCCTTGGCTGGCAGGGCGACGTGGTTCTCTTTCACCCGGCGCCCGCGCAGTGCGATCCACTCTGACGGCGACAGGCCGGTGAGCTCGGCCCAGTCGCGACAAAGGTGAGCCTGGTCGTAATAGCCGCAGTCAATCGCCAGATGCGCCCACACCGGCGGCGGGGTCGTGGTTGCAAGGGCGAGCGCTCGTTGAAACCGCCGCACCCTGGCGTATCGCTTGGGCGTCATCCCGACATCTCGGGTGAAGATCTCGATAAAGCGGCGCCGGCTGAGCCGAAGCTCCTCGGCAATCTTGCCGACGGCGACTCCAGGCCGGTCCAGCTCTCGGATGGCGGCCGCGATGGCGTTGCGCCGGTGCGGCACATCAGGCCGGCGGCCGATCAGCACCTGCTCGAGGATCCGGAATCGCTCGGGTGTGCTCGGCGCAGCGCACAGGCGCTCACGCAGCTCGATGGCGCGATCGCCCCAGAGATCCTCCAGCGCCACGTGGAGGTCCGAGAGCTCGCCGGGCGGCGCGCCGAGAAGGCCCGCCGCACCACCCGGCTTGAAATGAACGCCGAGGATCGCGGTGTGGTCGCGCGTGTCGATGCCAAAGGACTGGCCGTAGCAGCCCGAGACGATTGCCCCCGGGTACCGCTGCTGCGTCTCAACCCTCCCACTCTCCCGGAAGATCCGGAATTCATTCTGGTCGAGGTTGACGACAAGCTCGACCGTACCGCTGGGCACCACACGCTCGCGAGTGTGCAGCGGAGCGTCGCTGAGTGACCAGAAGTGCTCCACGAATTCGCTGAGAGACGGTCCGGGATGGCGAGCCACGTATCGCATCGAGCGTCTGCCGCTTCGAACCTACGGGAGTCACTTCACTCTTGCAAGGAAGTCAGGCCGGCGACCAAGCCGGTGCAGGCCGCCGGAGGCCGACCTGCTGACCGAGCTGCTGCTGTCCGAAATCGTCTCCCCCGCAGCGGTCCCGGCCGAGGATCTCTTCGCGCCCGCTGTGACACCTGCCGGCTGCACGTTCTGCAACCCCTCCGGATACCTGGTGTGCCAGAACGCCGACGGCACCCTAGTCTCCGGACGGCGACCGAGGATGGGCGTCGGGGGCCGGAAAATCCGGCCCCCGCGCGGGCGAAGTGGCCCCCGGCCGATGGCCGGAGACGGGTGAGGGGCAACGAGCAGGGCGGCGGGGCCGCCGTGGGGCCTCAGGGTCGACCGCGGACGCGGCCGGCAGGGCCCCGGAAGGACGTGAGAGCCGCAGCGCGGCCTCACGATCATAGTTACATACGCATTGGTGCCGCAAGTCGTCTAGAACGTGACGACCGCGGTGTGACGGAACCTCGCCCGCCCGCGCAGCACGGCGGAGCGCAACAGCTCGACGGCCAGGGCCGCAAAGGCGCCGGGCAGGAGGATTCCGGAAAGGAAGGTGTAGCGGTCCTGGGGGACCTCGACCACCGTCACCAGGACCTGCGAGGCGAGAAAGAAGGCCACGGCCACCACCAAGAGCTGGGTAGCCGGGGAAACGCGGGCCGGGCGCGGCCCGGGGGCCGGTGGCCCAGGAGACGGCGACCCCGGAGCCTGCGACCCCGGCGACTCTCCGTCGGCCGCCGAGGCCTGCTTCCGGCCCCGCCACACCAGCCGCGTGAGCAGCCACAGGCCGAACGCGACGGTCAGCGCGATCGCGGAACGGCGCGTGACCAGGTCGTGGGCCAGCAGGTCCCAGGTGTAGCGGCAGCCCTCCGCGAGCCAGCGCCGGTAGAGGTCCGGCCGCGCCCGGATCACCGCCACCGAGAAGCGCGTGTAGTAGCGGTTGGTCTCCACCCAGCGCGCCGGGGCCTCGAGGGCCGCTGTTCCCGGGCCGCTGTCCCCGGCCTGTCGCGCCGCGCGCTGCTGCGCCTCGGCCGCTTGCTTCAGCGCCTTGGGGGCCACCTTGTGGGCGTTGGTGTTGTACTCGTAGACCCAGCGGCGGTAGTCGTAGTCGGGCGCCAGGGGTGCCAGCCCCTGCCGCTCGCGCTCCTTGATCAGGGCCCTGGCAAACGGCCGGTGCTCCTCGGGCAGGCGCGGGACGATCTCGGGCGACACCATCGAGGCGGTGATGCCGATGATGTTGGCGCCGCCGAAGGAGACCAGGCCGAAGTGGCCCACCAGCGCCCAGCGCAGGCTGCACCAGAGGAGGAACGGGGCGAACGCCAGCAGGCAGAGGCCGGCGCCCAGCCGCAGGGCTGCTCTCCCGCCTCCTCCTTGCGGTCCTGGGCCAAGTCCTCGGCGCAGCAGCGGGAGGGCGAGCCCCAGGAGCGGCACCAGCACCACCAGGAACAGGCAGGCCGGCCGCACCTGATAGGTGTAGAAGAGCGCCAGGCCGAGCCCCGCCCAGGCGAGCTTGCTCGCCGGCCGTGCCACCACCAGGAGCA
>JBIOYC010000182.1:0-13403 GCA_044869955.1 Thermoanaerobaculia bacterium
GCCACCCGGGCGGAGACCACCACCCCCTCGCTGGCCAGGGGCACCAGCGGGCTGCGGCTCACCTCCAGGATGGCGGGCGGGAAGTCGCCGGGCGTGCCCGAGCCCGAGTCCGCCGAAAAGGCCAGGCGGCCGAGCCCGCAGCCCGACAGCTCATAGGAGGAGCCGTCCGAGATCAGCAGCATCGATCCGGGCATGCCGAAGGGCTGGTCGACGTCGTCGCAGTCGGCGATGCCGGCAGCCAGAGTGTCGTCCGAGCGGGTGTCGCCCGGCTTGCTGGGGTTCTGCTGGAAGAAGAGGGGCGTGTTGCCGTCGGTGTCCAGGGTGTCGAGGATGCGTTGCACGACCGTGGCCCGGGGATGGCCGAAGTCGTTGCTGGCGGAGTTCTGGTTGATCGCCACTTCGGCCTTGAGGATGCCCAGGAAGGTGGCGTTCGAGCTGGTGTGGCTGCCGTGGTGATTGACGGTGTAGACGTCCACATCACCGACGAAGGGTGCGGTCTCGGACTCGACGTCGGTCACCCCCTCGTCGGGGTTGCCGGTCAGGTCGCCGCCGATCCACACGTCCACGTCGCCGTAGTGCACCACCACCGCCACCGAGGCCGAGTTCTCGAACTGGGCGGAGCCGGAGATGTCCACCTCCGAGCTGTCCGGCAAGTCACCGTTGACCACGTAGCAGACCACCGTGACGCCGCCACCTAGGTCGATGGAGGTGGTGGCGGTGATCGTGGTGCGGTCGTGGAAGGAGGCGCCGTAGGAGTAGTCCGAGTAAGCAAAGGTGGCCGGCGTGCCGCCCTCCTCGCCGCGGTCGTAGGCGATGGCGCCGGTGGCCAGGGGCACCAGCTGGAAGAAGTGGTCGAGGCGGCCGATGTGGTCCTCGTCGTAGTGGCTGGCGATGACGTAGTCGACGCTCGCGACGACGCCGGCGTCGATCAGGTCGTTGACGAAGTCCTCGACCACGTCGTCGGCCACCTTGAGCTCGGTGCCGGCGTCCACCAGTAGGGCCTTGCCCGTGGGGGAGACCACCAGGGTCGAGCTGCCCTGCTCGATGTCGGGGTAGTAGATCCGCAGGTGCTGGGCGGCGGCCGGGGCCGCGGCCAGCAGCAGGGCGGCCAGGAGGAAGGGTCGGAGGTCGCTGCATCGCATGGTGGGGTCTCCTCGGTGAGTTGGGGCGTACACCACTGAGAGTGGGCCGGCGGGTAGGAGCCGGGACAGTCGGGGATGTGGCGAAGGCGTGGCGGGGAGGAGGGCCGCCAGCAGCCTGGCTTTCAGGCGACCCGCGCTACGATCTTCCTTCGCGAAGCCACCACACCGAGAACACCCAGCCATGACGCCCGCCACCCACCCGCTCCTGGACGCCCTCGCCGACGCCTTCGATCCTTTGCTGGCGCTCTTGGCCCTGGCGGCGCCGTGGCTGCGCCGGCCCCGGGCTTGGCGGCCGGCCCTCGGCTACTACCTGGCGGCGGGGCTCGCGATCGGCCTGGTCTACCTGGTCCGCGCCCTTGACCTGCGCTACCAGCTCTGGGGCGCCCTCGGGCTCGACTACAGCACCCACTCGGCGTTCGCTACCGCGCTCGTGGCCTCGATGGCCGCCTTCAACCGCCGGTGGGCTCTCCCCTTGCTCCTCGCGCTGGTGCTGTACTTCTGCCTGATGCTGTCCATGGGGTACCACACCGTCCTCGACGTGGTGACCTCCGCGCCGCTGGCGGCAGCGGCGGCGTGGCTCGCGCACCGGGCAGTCGCCGCCCGGACTTTCGACTAGTCGCGCTACAACCTCCAGTTGGCCGCTGCCAGAGGCAGCCTCAGTTTCGTAGGCTCCCAGACGGGGTAGGATCCTCGCGTGGACTTGCTGGAGCGACTCAAGAACCAAGCGAAGGCATGGCCGGAGCTGAAGCTCGCGGTGCTGTTTGGCTCGCAGGCTCGGGGCGCCGCCCACCCGGGCAGCGATGCCGATCTGGGGCTCCTCCTCGATCCCTACAGCCCCGAGCTGCGCTTCCGGGTCGAGGCGGAGCTCGGCCGGGCTGCGGGTCGGCCGGTGGACGCCGTCCTCCTCGACGACGCACCGCCACTGCTCCGTTTCGAGATCGCCCGAGACGGGGTACTGCTTTTTCAGGATGAAGATCACCTTTGGACGGACTTCAAGGCCAAGGCCATGGTGGACTGGTGGGACTGGGCGCCGACCCACCGCTGGATGGCGGCGGCGGCCGTCCAACTCTTGAGAGAGAGGGCTGCCGTTGGTCAAGCCTGACGTGGTCTCCAGGAAAGTCGCGCGGGCCAGCGCGTGGCTGAACGATGCCGAGCAGATCCTCGGCAACCCGGGCGTGGCAGCTCGGACCGAGGCGAGAGGCCGCGACCTGGCCTCCTTCTACCTCTTCCTCACGATCCAAGAGTGCATCGACCTGGCAGCCCATTGGGTCTCCGACGCCGGCTGGGACCTTCCCGACGATGCAGGAGCGTCCTTCGACCTGCTGGCCGAGCACGGCGTCCTGAACCGAGACCTGGCTACCACCCTGCGCGGAGCCGTAGGGCTGCGGAACCGCATCGCCCACGGCTATGCGACCGTGGACCACGGGCGGATCCACAATGAGCTGGAATCCGGACTTGCAGCGCTCAGGAGCTTTCTGACCCTGGTGAGCGCCGCCGCCGGCCTGTGATCTGTGGCACCGGCGGTTCGATCAACCCCCTCACGGCACCACCGTGCCCCAGGCCGAGAGGTCGCCGCTTTCGAAGCCGTCTGTGAAGAGCAGGGGGGCGGTTTCGTAGGCTCCGAGGTCGGGCTCGGCGATCGGCGGGCGTGGGGTGGTGTTTTGGTGAGGGCTGTATTGGCGGGTGGGTTGGTGGCTGGGCAGGACGCTGGGGTGCAGGCTGGTGCCGGCGTCGATGGCGAGCGACCCCTCGACCAGGCGGTAGTCCTGCCCCGCCTCGTTGGTGAAGCCGGGTGAGGCGGCCTGGACGCTGGTGGCGTCGTCGTTGATCACCGCGGAGAGGCTGCCATGGGTTGCCACCCAGCCGGGCTTGAGCCAGTTGTGGGAGAGGTCGAGCACCCCGTCCTCGTCCACCATCGCCAGGCGATCGCCGGTCGCCGTGACGTAGAGCAGGTTGTTGCGCACGTCGGCGTGCTCGTCGTCGGTCGAAAGGCGCATCAGCGTGGTGTTGCCGCTGCGCTTCGAGACCAGCGTGTTGTGGAAGAAATAGAGCATACCCTTGCGGTAGATCGAGGTGTCGCCGCTGTCCCCACCGTAATGGACGATCTGGCTGTTGCCCGCGCCGTCTGGCTCGATCAGCACGTTGCCGTAGACGAAGGTCTGGTGATAGCTCGGGTGGTCGACCACGTTCAAGCTGTCCTCGCCGTCCACCAGGTCGAGCTGCCGGTTGCCCCCTTCGATCCAGTTGTAGCGCACCACCAGGCCGGCCGAGCGGTCTTTCAGGTTGTTGCCCCCGGCACCGGCGCGCAGCGGGCCGAAGCGGTTGCCCTGGTAGACGATGCCGAGCGCCGCCGTGTAGCTGTTGTGCTCGAAGCCGCTGCCGACGATGCCGTTGCCGAGGATGTGGTTGTTCTCGATCGTGACGTCCTCGGTGAGCCCGTCGAACACCCCGATGAAGAGCCCGTTGCCCGAGTCCGAGAGGGTGCAGCCACGGATGGTGAGGTGCGCCGCCTTCTCGACGTAGATCGCCGCCGCGTTGATCGCGTAGGAACGCACGACGCCGGAGTCGTCTGTGAAGGTGTAGGAGGGATGGGCGGAGCGGACGTCCAGGTTCTCGATCACCAGGTAGGAGGGCAGGGTGTCGTCCGGCACGTTCGAGCCGCCGATCTTGATCACCCCCCTCTCCTCGTTCCAGAAGTTGAGCGGCGCCGGGGTGACGGCATCGTCGCCGCTGATGATCGGCAGCTCGCCACCGGTCCCGCGGACGCCGCGCACGGTGATCGGCGCCGCCGCCGTGCCCTGGCGGTCGATCACCCACTTCTCGCGATAGGGGTCAGGGCGCCAGTGGATCAGCACCAGGTCTCCGGGACCGAGGGTCGCCCAGGGCACCTGGCCGATCGAGCTCAAGGGTTGGCCCGGGCCCACCGAGTAGGTGGCGGCCGGGGCGGGAGACGCGAAGGCGAGCAGGGCGGCCAGCCCGGAGAGCAAGGCGAGCCGCCGACGCGAGCAGGGATGGGCGCTCATCAGAGCGAAGATATTGCCACAGATCGATGGACACCACAGATGTCTCGCCGCAGAGAGGTCACTCCTCTGGCTTGACAGCTTCTGTAATGTAGCCTACATTACGCTCCGTGACCGACCTCACCACTCCCCGCGCCGACCACGTCATCGAGCCCGGCCAGAAGGGCCGGCGCGAGGTGCGGCGCCAGGCGATGCTCGACGCCGCCCGGGAGCTCTTCCTGGAGCACGGCTTCGGCGGCACCAGCGTCAGCGAGGTGGTGCGTCGCTCGGGTGGTTCCCTGGCCACTCTCTACGAGCTCTTCGGCTCCAAGGAGGGGCTCTTCGAGGCGATCGTCGCCGACGTCTCGGGGCAGATCGCCGCCCCCTTCGGCACGCCCGAGTTCGAGTCGCGCCCCTTGGACGAGGCGCTCCGGCTGTTCGGGGAGCGCTTCCTGGCCTTGGTCCTGGAGCCCGAGTCCCTGCGCTGGAGCCGCATGTGCATCACGGAAGGCCCGAAGTATCCGGAGCTGCGGGCGGCCCTGATCCGCAACGGCCCCGGCCACGTCAACGAGCGGCTGACCGCCTACCTCACCACCCAAACAAAGGCCGGCCGACTCCGTATCGGAGATCCACGGGTGGCCGCCCTACACTTCCTGTCCCTGATCAAGAGTGAGACCCACTTCGCCGCCGTCTGCGGCGAGCCGCTCGAGACCGAACCGGCCGAGATCGCTCGTCAGGTCGCCGCGGCGGTCGACGTTTTCCTTCACGGGTACGCCGCGCGCGCGGAGCCCGGCTAGCCTCTCAGGAGCCAACCATGAACCAAGAGCGTTTTCTCGCGGCGTTCCCCGCCGCTCTCCTGCTCGCGGCCTCGGGCCTGCTCGCCGCCTGCGGCGGCGCCTCGGAAGAGGCACCCGCCGGAGGCCCGGGAGCTTTCCCCCCCGCCCAGGTCACGGTGGTCCAGGTCGTGCCGCGCACCGTGCCCGTGCCCTACGAGTTCACCGGCCGCCTGGAGGGATCCCGCGAGGTCGAGATCCGCGCCCGCGTTTCCGGCATCCTGCTCGAGCGCACCTACGCCGAGGGCCGGCCGGTGGCCAAGGGGCAGACCCTCTTCGTCATCGACCCGGCCCCCTACCGCGCCGAGGTCCAGGCCGCCGAGGCCAAGCTCGAGGAGGAGAAGGCCGGGGTGGCCCGCGCCGAGCGCGAGGTCCGGCGCCTCGAGCCCCTGCTCGCGGCCCGCGCGGCCAGCCAGCGGGACTACGACAACGCGGTCTCCGAGGCCGAGCAGGCCCGGGCGACTCAACTCTCGGCCCAGGCCCGGCTCGACCAGGCGAAGCTCGATCTCGCCTACACCCGGGTCGAAGCGCCCATCTCCGGGCTCTCCAGCCGCGCCGAGCACTCCGAAGGCAGCCTGGTGGAGCCGGGGGACAACGGCCTGCTGACCCGCATCTCTCAGGTCAAGCCGATCTGGGTGCGCTTCTCCGCCCCGGACCAGACCCTGCTCGCCTTGCGCAAGGAGATCAGTGCCAAGACCGTGACCTCTCCGGCCACCAACCAGCTGGAGGTCGAGCTGGTGCTCGCCGACGGCACGGTGCACGGGGAGCGGGGCCGGGTGAACTTCTCGGACTCGATGGTCGACAGCCAGACCGGCGCCGTCGACCTGCGCGCCGAGGTGGCCAACGACGCGGGGAGCCTGCTGCCCGGCCAGTTCGTCCGGGTGCGCCTCCTCGGCATCGAGAGGCCGGGGGCGATCCTGGTGCCGCAGCGGTCGGTGCAACAGGGCCAGGAGGGCAAGTTCGTCTTCGTCGTCGGGGACACCGGCATCGCCGAGGTGCGGCCGATCACCGTCGGCAGCTGGCTGGGCCAGGACTGGATCGTCGAGTCGGGCCTCGCCGGTGGTGAACGAGTGGTCGTCGACGGCGTCGTGAAGGTGCGGCCGGGTGCGCCGGTCGAGATCGTGGACCCCACGACGGCGGCGTCGGCGGCCGGCGCTGCCGGCTCGGCGAGCTGAGGCGGAGCGCGCGATGTTCTCCCATTTCTTCATCCGCCGCCCGATCTTCGCCGCCGTCATCTCGATCGTCATCGTGCTGGCCGGGCTGGCCGCCATCCGCAACCTGCCGGTGGCGCAGTACCCCCAGATCTCGCCGCCTCAGGTGACGGTGACCGCGGTCTACCCCGGGGCCACGGCCGAGGCCGTGCAGGCGACCGTCGCGGCGCCCATCGAGGAGCAGATCAACGGCGTCGAGGACATGCTGTACATCAACTCGATCTCGACCTCGAGCGGCCTGGTCACCACCACGGTCACCTTCGAGGTCGGCACCGACGTCGACCTCGCCGCCAACAACGTGGCCAACCGGGTCCGTCTGGCCGAGCCGCGCCTGCCCGAGGAGGTACGGCGCAACGGCGTGACGGTGCAGAAGCAGACCTCGAACTTCATCCAGATCATCACCCTTTCCTCGCCGGGCGGCCGGTACGACGCGGTCTACCTGTCGAACTACGCCTCGCTCAACATCCTCGAGCCCCTGAAGCGGGTGCCGGGGGTGGGCAACGTGGTGATCTTCGGCGCCCGCGACTACTCGATGCGCATCTGGCTGCGGCCCGACCGCATGGCCGAGTACGGGCTGACCACTGGTGACGTGGCCCGCGCTATCCGCGAGCAGAACGCCCAGTTCGCGGTCGGCAAGCTCGGCCAGCAGCCGGCGCCGAGCGACCTCGAGCTGACCTACACGGTGACCGCCGAGGACCGCCTGGCGACCGAACAGCAGTTCGCCGGCATCGTGCTGCGGGCGGACGAGACCGGCCGGGTGCTGCGTCTCGACGACGTGGCGCGCATCGAGCTGGGCGCCCGTGACTACGACAGCGAGACCCGCCAGAGCGGCAAGGAGACGGTCTTCCTCGCCGTCTTCCTCCAGCCCGGCGCCAATGCCCTGGCCACCGCCGAGGGGGTGAAGGTCCAGCTGGCGGACCTCGAGAAGCGCTTCCCCGCCGGCGTCGAGCAGCAGATTCCCTTCGACACCACCCGCTTCGTCGAGGTCTCGATCGAGGAGGTGGTGAAGACCCTCGGCGAGGCCATGCTGCTGGTGCTGCTGGTGGTCTACCTCTTCCTCCAGAGCTGGCGCGCCACGCTGATCCCGATGCTGGCCGTGCCGGTGTCACTGATCGGCACTTTCGCCGGCATGTACGCGCTCGGCTTCTCGATCAACACCCTGACCCTCTTCGGCTTGGTGCTCGCCATCGGCATCGTGGTCGACGACGCCATCGTGGTGCTCGAGAACACCGAGCGCATCATGGCGACCGAGGGCAAGAGCGCACGGGAGGCCGCCTTCGCCTCGATGACCGAGGTCACCGGGCCGGTGGTGGCGATCGTCCTGGTGCTCTGCTCGGTGTTCGTGCCGGTGGCCTTCCTGGGCGGCCTGGCCGGCCAGCTCTACCGCCAGTTCGCCATCACCGTGGCGATCTCGGTGGCGATCTCCGGCCTGGTGGCCCTGACCCTGGCCCCCGCCCTCTGCGCCCTGCTGCTCAAGCCCGGCCACGGCGAGAAGAAGGGCTTCTTCGGCCTCTTCAACCGCTGGTTCGAGCGTGGCACCAACCGCTTCGTCACCTCGGTGCGCTTCCTGCTGCGCCGGCCGGTCCTCGGCGCCGTGTTCTTCGCCGCCTTCCTGGTCGCCACCTGGGGTCTCTTCCGTGCCGTGCCCACCAGCCTGGTGCCGCTCGAGGACCAGGGCTTCTTCATCGTCGCCACCCTGCTGCCGGACGGCGCGACCCTCCAGCGCACTCACCAGGTGGCCGTGCGCATCGAGGAGATGCTGCTGGCCGACCCGGCGGTGGAGAACGTGGCCAGCATCAACGGCTTCGACTTCATCGGCGGCGGCAGCAACAGCTCGGTGTCGACGATGTTCGTGGTGCTCAAGCGCTGGGGTGAGCGGGAGGCTCCGGGCCTCGACCTCGAGAGCACCATGGGCCGTTTCTTCGGCGGCGTCGCCGGCATCCGGGAGGCGATCTCCTTCGCCTTCAACCCGCCCCCGATCGAGGGCCTGGGCTCGACCGGCGGCTTCGAGGTCTACCTGCAGAACCGCGGCGAGGGCGGCACGCCCCGCCTCGCACAGATGACCCAACAGCTGCTCGCCAAGCTCAACCAGGATCCCCGGATCGGCGGCGCACAGACCCTCTTCCGGGCCAACTCCCCGCAGGTCAACGTGAAGCTGGATCGCGAGAAGGCGCGGTCGCTGGGCGTGCCGGTGGACGAGGTCTTCACTACCCTGCAGTCCGCCTTCGGTTCCCTCTACGTCAACGACTTCAACAAGAGCGGCCGGGTCTTCCGCGTGCAGATGCAAGCCGATGCGGCTTTCCGCTCGCGCCCCGAGGACCTGACTCGCCTCTTCGTGCGCTCGGAAGGCGGCACCATGGTGCAGCTCGCCTCGCTGATCGACCTCGAGTACGGTGCCGGCGCCGAGACCCTGGAGCGCTACAACCTCTACCCGTCGGTGAAGATCCTCGGCGCGCCGGCGCGCGGCGGAAGCTCGGCGGAGGCCATCGCCGCCGTCGAGGAGATCGCCGCTCGCGAGCTGCCTGCCGAGTTCGGCATCGCCTGGACCGGCTCGGCCTACGAGGAGAAGAAGACCGGCGGCACCTCGGCGCAGGTGCTGGGCTTCGGCTTGGTCTTCGTGTTCCTGATCCTCGCCGCGCAATACGAGCGCTGGTCCCTGCCGGTCGCCGTGCTGCTGGCTGTGCCCTTCGCCTTCTTCGGCGCCCTGCTGGCGGTTTGGCTGCGCGGCATGCCCAACGACGTCTACTTCCAGATCGGCCTGGTCACCCTGGTCGGGCTCGCGGCCAAGAACGCCATCCTGATCGTCGAGTTCGCCTCGCAGCAGCGCGACCAGGGCAAGTCGGTCGTCGAGGCCGCGGCCACCGCGGCCCGCTTGCGGTTCCGCCCGATCCTGATGACCTCTTTCGCCTTCATCCTGGGCGTGCTGCCCCTGGCCCTCGCCAGCGGCGCCGGTGCCTCCGCCCGCCGCTCGATGGGCACCGGCGTGCTCGGCGGCATGTTGGCCGCCACCGTCATCGCCGTGCTCTTCATCCCCCTCTTCTTCCGCTGGGTCTCCGGCCGCGACGGCGAGCCGGCCCCGGCGGCCGACGAACGGAGCCCCTCATGAGGCCCCTTGCTCATTCACTCTCCCGTTCCGGGCGCTGGCCGGCCCTGGGCCTCGTGCTGGTGACGGCGGCCGGCTGCTCCAGCTTGAAGCCCGACTACCAGCGCCCCGCGACGGCCCTGCCGGGCGCCTACTCCGCCCCGGCCGTCGACGCAGCCGTCTCGGACACCTGGTGGCAGACCTTCGGCGACCCCCAGCTCGATCGGCTGGTAGCCGAAGCCCTCGAGAAGAACGCGGATCTCGCCGCCGCCGCCGCGCGGGTGGCGGAGGCTCGGGCCCTGGCCGGCGTGACCCGCGCAGACCAGTTGCCCCAGGTGTGGGTCAACGGCGCCGGCTCGCGCTACCGCGTCTCCGGTGACAACCCGCAGATCCCCCCGGGGATCAACCTCGAGAACGGCAACTACCGGCTGACGGCCAACCTGTCCTACGAGCTCGACTTCTGGGGCCGCTACCGCAACGCCTCGGCGGCGGCCCGGGCGGAGCTGCTCGCCAGCGAGGCCGGGCGGCAGAGCGTCCGGTTGGGCCTGACCGCCGAGCTGGTGGCGGCCTATCTCGACTTGACCGGCTTCGACCGCCAGCTCGCCATCGCCCGGGAGACTCTCTCCTCCCGCCGCGAGGCCGTGCGACTCCAGCGGCTGCGCTTCGAGGCCGGCACCATCTCCGAGCTGGACCTCGCCCAGGCCGAGGCCGAGCTGGCCGCGACCGAGGCGGCCGTGCCCGCCCTCGACCGTGCGGTGCGCCAGACCGAGAACCGCCTGGCCGTGCTGCTCGGGCGAGTGGGCGGGACGATCGAGCGGAGCACCGGCCTCGACGGCCTCGCCGTCCCCGAGGTGCCGGTCGGCCTGCCTTCCCTGCTCCTCGCACGGCGGCCGGACGTGGTGGCCGCCGAGCACCGCCTGGTGGCGGCCAACGCCCGCATCGCGGTGGCCCGGGCGGCCTACTTCCCTTCGATCTCCCTGACCGCCTACGCGGGCAGCGAGAGCCAGCAGCTGTCGAACCTGCTGGGCTCGGGTACCGGCATCTGGAACCTCGCCCTGGGCCTGATCCAGCCGATCTTCCAGGCCGGCCGCACCACCCGCCAGGTGGAGGCGGCCCGGGCGCGCGAACAGCAGGCCGTGGCGGCCTACGTGAAGGCCGTCCAGAGCGCCTTCGCCGAGGTCGAGGACGCCCTCGCCGCGAGGCGCACCGGCGTCACCGAGCGCGAGGCCCTGGGCCGGCAAGTGGAGGCCCTGGACCGCGCTCACCGTCTGGCCCAGCTGCGCTACGAGGCCGGCGACTCCTCCTACCTCGAAGTGCTCGACGCCGAGCGCAGCCTCTTCGCCGCCGAGCTCTCCCTGACTGAAGCCCGCCGAGCCGAGCTCGCCGCGGCGGTGACCCTGTTCAAGGCGCTGGGGGGCGGGTTCGACACCGAGGCTTCCCCTATGCGCTGACCGTTGCAGGATTATGCCGCCAAGCATTATGCTTGGCGGCATAATGTTGTTCGTCAACCGCCAGGGGGAGCTCACCCGCCTCGATCGCTTCGCCGCCTCGGCCGAGGGCGGCCTGGCAGTGGTCTACGGTCGCCGGCGGGTGGGCAAGACGCGCTTGCTGCTCGAGTGGGCCGGTCGTCATGACGGACTCTACTCGGTGGCCGACCAGTCCCTGCCGGAGCTCCAGCGCCGCTACCTCGCCGAGACCGTGGCGCAGCGTCTGCCCGGCTTCGCCGAAGTGGAGTACCGCGACTGGCGGACCCTGTTCACTCGGCTGGCGCGCGAGGCCAAGCTCGCCGGCTGGCGCGGTCCCCTGATCCTTGATGAGCTGCCGTACCTGGTGTTGGCCTCGCCGGAGCTGCCCAGCGTGCTCCAGCGCTTCCTCGATCACGATGCCCGCGAGGCCGGCTTCCGGCTCGCCATCGCCGGCTCCAGCCAGCGCATGATGCAGGGCTTCGTACTCGGCCGGGAGGCGCCGCTTTTCGGCCGCGCTGTCGAGATCCTGGACCTTCAGCCGCTGGCACCACAGTACCTGGCCGATGCCTTCCCGATCACACGGGGGGGTGAGTGGATCCAGCTCTACAGCGCCTGGGGCGGCATCCCCCGCTATTGGGAGCTGGCCAGAGACGTGCCCGGCTCGGTCGCCGACCAGATCGAGCGTCTGGTGCTCGACCCCCTCGGCCCCCTTCATCTCGAGCCCGATCGGCTGCTCCTGGAGGAGATCCCGCCTGCGCTCGAGGCCCGGCCACTGCTCGACGCCATTGGCTCGGGGGCCCATCGGGTTTCAGAGATCGCCGGTCGACTGGGCCGGCCGGCTACCTCGATGGCCCGGCCCCTCGATCGGCTGATGGGGCTCGGCCTGGTGCGCCGGGAGATCCCTTTCGGCGAGAGCGAGAAGGGCAGCAAGCGGGCTCTCTACAAGATCGACGATCCGTTCTTCCGGCTGTGGTTCCGGGTGGTGGCTCCGCATCGAGCGCTGCTCGCGAGCGGCTCTCCCGCTGCCCGCCGCCAGCTGCTCGAGCGGCACTGGGATGGTCTGGTCGCCCTGGGCTGGGAGGAGCTGTGCCGGCGTCAGGTGCCCTTGGCCGGCGGAGCCACGGAGCTCGGGAAGCTGGGCCTCTGGGGCCCGGCCTCCCGCTGGTGGCACGGTAACCAGCCGGAGTGGGACGTGGTGAGCGCCAGCCTGGATGGCGGGCGAGTCCTGCTCGGGGAGGTCAAGTGGAGTGCTGGTGCGATGGGCCCCAAGACCCTGGAGAAAGCCCTCGGCGTGCTCACGGCTCGACCCGCGCCGCCGCTGTCCGGCGAGCTGGCGAAGGCGGAACGAGTGCGGGTGCTCTTCGTGCCCGAGATCACCCCGGAGGCCGAGCAGGCCGTGAAGGGGCTCAACGGCCCGCTGGTGGTGACGGCGGCGGAGCTGATGGGGGTGTGATCAGGGCTGGTGCTGCGAGAGGTCTGCGAAGAAGGTCGGGTCCGGCCCTTGGTCGCGGAGGATCTGCTGGAGCCGGGCCTTCGACACCCACGGCTGCTTCTGCCAGGGGCCGAGCCGGGCCACCGGTCGGCCGCCGACGGTGATCAAGAACTCCTGCCCGGCTTCTGCCTGCCACAGGATCTCGCCACTTCAGTTGCGCAGCTCGCGCTGGGGGATCGTAGTCATAGTGGCTGAGGGTAGCGCAGATGCTACGGAGCGAAGGGCTCGATCCAGGCCCCGCGCAACTTCACCGAGGGACTCCCGGTAGCGGGCGATCAGGTCCAGCTGGAGGTCCAGGCGCTGTTGCGGCGTCAGCGAGGCGTAGTAGGCCCGATCCGCCTCTTCGGCCTCGGCAACGCTCCCGAGCACCTGGATTGCAGGTTCCGTGGGGCCGGTTCTACGACCGGGCCGAGGGAGCGAGGTCCCGGAGCCGGCGGAAACGAGGGTCCTTGGCCAGATCAGGGGCGGCTGTGGCGATTCTCTGCAGGATGTTGCCCAGGTCTGACCAGACGCCAGGCACAGCATCCGCGTGACGGACAAGGAAGGTCAGAAGGTCGAGCACTTCGCGAGGGTGTTCGTCGGCGTGTGGGGTGGTAGCAAGTGCTCTGTTCACCTCGTGAGCGCTGTGCCCCGCTTTGCCGTCCACCTTGGAGAGATAGTCTCGGATGAGCGTCAGCGCCTCCGGGAAGGCCGGGCCGGTCGCGATCGCCGCGAGCGCCAAGGTCTCGCTTACCTCCGATGATCTTGATGTCGGCCCGGTCGGCCAGTGGCGGCGTATCCACGGGCCGATCTTCCGCCGCCACGTAAGCTCCGGTTTCTCGGCCTCCTCTAGGAACTGTCTCAGAAACTCCGCGGCCTGGGCGAGATCCGCCGGCGCCAGGGCAGCGAGCGCTCGCTGGACCTGCTCGCGAGTGAGGCCCTTCGGGTAGTAGAGGGAGATCGCCACGAGGAGCTGCGCTCCGTTCCGCCGCACATCTGGGATCTCGTCCAGGTGCTTGAGAGTTGCCAGGAAGCTAGCCCGGTAGGCGGCCACCAGATCGGGGGACCATCGCGGGTTCCACAGGTACGCTTCCCAGAGAAAGCGTGCCTCCGCCGCACCCCAGTCCAGCAGAGGGATCAGATTCGCGCTCGACCAGCCTGGGTCCACTTCGAAGAGAGAGCCGAAAGCGCTGAAGATC
>JBIOYC010000183.1:0-4285 GCA_044869955.1 Thermoanaerobaculia bacterium
CCGAGCCGGCCCGTGAGGCAGGGAGCACCGAAGATGAATGCCGAGCGCAGACGACTGTTGGAAGCGAGCAGCGCCCAGAAGCCCTGGCGGCGCTGGGGGGCCTACCTCTCCGAACGCCAGTGGGGCACGGTCCGCGAGGACTACAGCCCCCACGGCTCGGCCTGGGACTCCTTCCCCAACGACCACGCCCGCAGCCGCGCCTACCGCTGGGGGGAGGACGGTCTCGCTGGCTTCAGCGACGACCACCAGCGCCTGTGCTTCGGCCTCGCCCTCTGGAACGGCCGGGACCCGATCCTGAAAGAGCGCCTGTTCGGCTTGACCGGCCCCCAGGGCAACCATGGCGAGGACGTCAAGGAGGTTTACTACTACCTCGACGCCACGCCCACCGCCTCCTACCTCGCGATGCTCTACAAGTACCCCCAGGGCGAGTTCCCCTACCGGCAGCTGGTGGAAGAAAACGGCCGACGGGGCAAGCTCGAGGGAGAGCTCGAGCTGTGGGACACCGGGGCCTTCGACGAGGGCCGCTACTTCGATGTCTTCGTGGAGTACGCCAAGGCGGCGCCGGAGGACGTGCTGATCCGTGTGCGGGTGGTCAACCGGGGCTCCGAAGCCGCGCACCTCGACCTGCTCGGCCAGCTGTGGTGCCGCAACACCTGGGCCTGGGGTCGTTCCCAGGAGCCCAAGCCCGGGCTGAGGACCGAGGAGGGGGTGATCGTCGCCGAGCACCCCGAGCTCGGCCGGCGCTTCCTCCACGCCGAGGGGGCGGGGGAGCTGATCTTCTGCGACAACGAATCCAACTCGGGCAAGCTGTGGGGCGTCGAGGGGGCCTCGGACCATCCCAAGGACGCCTTCCACGACTACGTGGTGGGCGGCAAGGCTGAGGCCGTCAATCCGGCGCGGACGGGCACCAAAGCCGCGGCCCGGTGGCGGCTGGACGTACCTGCCGGTGGCGAGGTGGTGGTGCGGCTGCGGCTGGCTCCCGAGGCTGCCAAACAGCCGTTCGCCGGCTTCGACGAGGTCTTCGCCAACCGTCTGAGCGAGGCCGACGCCTTCTACGCCGAGCTGGCCCCCCAGGGCGCCGGCGAGGAAGCCCGCCGGGTGCAGCGACAGGCCTATGCCGGCCTGCTGTGGTCCAAGCAGAGCTACCACTTCGACGTGCCCCAGTGGCTCGAGGGGGACCCGGGCCAACCCACCCCGCCCGCCAGCCGCCGCCACGGGCGCAACAGCGAGTGGCTGCACCTGAACAACGCCGACGTGATCTCCATGCCCGACAAGTGGGAGTACCCCTGGTACGCGGCCTGGGACCTGGCCTTCCACTGCCTGCCCCTGGCCCGGCTCGACCCGGACTTCGCCAAGGGCCAGCTGCTGCTCCTGACCCGCGAGTGGTACATGCACCCGAACGGTCAGCTACCGGCCTACGAGTGGGCCTTCGGCGACGTCAACCCGCCGGTGCACGCCTGGGCCACCTGGCGGGTGTTCGAAATCGATCGCGAGGCCACCGGCCGGCCCGATCACGCCTTCCTCGAACGGGTCTTCCACAAGCTGATGTTGAACTTCACCTGGTGGGTCAACCGCAAAGACGTCGAGGGCAGAAACGTTTTCCAGGGCGGCTTCCTGGGCCTCGACAACATCGGCGTCTTCGATCGCAGCGCCGAGCTGCCCACCGGCGGCCACATCGATCAGGCCGACGGCACCGGCTGGATGGCGATGTACTGCCTCAACCTGCTGCGCATCGCCCTCGAGCTGGCCACCGTGAACCCGGTCTACGAGGACATCGCCACCAAATTCTTCGAGCACTTCCTCTACGTGGCGGCGGCCCTGCGCGACCTGGGAGGCCAGGGCGTCGACCTGTGGGACGACGAGGACGAGTTCTTCTACGACGTGCTCCACCTGCCCGACGAGCGACTGGTGCCCCTGAAAGTGCGCTCGATGGTCGGGCTGATCCCCCTCTTCGCCGTCGAGATCCTGGACGGTGAGCTGCTCAAGCGGGTGCCGCACTTCGCGTCGCGCCTGAAGTGGTTCCTCGACTACCGCCCGGACCTCGCCGGCCTGGTCTCGCGCTGGCAGGAGCCGGGCTCGGGGGACTGCCGCCTGCTCGCCCTCTTGCGTCGCCACCGCCTGAAGAGGGTGCTCGAGCGCATGCTCGACGAGACCGAGTTCCTCTCTCCCTACGGCGTGCGGGCCCTCTCGAGGTTCCACCAGGAGAACCCCTACGTGCTGGCGATGGGCGGCCAGGAGTTCTCGGTCTCCTACCAGCCCGGAGAATCGGAGTCCGGCCTCTTCGGCGGCAACTCGAACTGGCGCGGGCCGATCTGGTTCCCGGTCAACTACCTGATCGTCGAGTCCCTGCGCCGGCACCACCGCTACTACGGCGACGACTTCCAGATCGAGTGCCCCACGGGCTCGGGGCACATGGCCACCCTCGCCGAGGTGGCCGACGAGCTGGCGCGCCGGCTCTCGGCCCTCTTCCTGCCGGATGGCGACGGCCGGCGGCCGGCCTTGGGGCTCCATCCCCTCTTCGAGAGCGACCCACACTTTCGGGACTACCCGCTCTTCTTCGAGTACTTCCACGGCGACACCGGGCGCGGCGTGGGGGCCTCGCATCAGACCGGCTGGACGGCCCTGGTGGCCGAGCTGGTGGGGCGATGACGGCCATGACCTTTCATCTCGATCGCGAGCGCCTGGCCGATTTCGAGGCCGCGTCCCAGCTCGAGTGGCTGGAGACCAACGGCCTCGGTGGTTACGCCGCCTCCACCGTGGTCGGCGCCCACACCCGGCGCTATCACGGATTGTTGGTGGCGGCGACGACCCCACCTACCGGACGGCGGGTGCTGCTCTCCCGCCTCGACGAGACGGTGCGGACGGCCTCCGGCGAGACCTTCGCCCTGGGTGCCAGCCGCTTCCCCGGTGTGGTCCATCCCCACGGCTTCCAGTTCCTGGAGAGCTTCGAGCGCGGCCTCTTCCCCGTGTGGCGCTACCGGTTGGGCGGGCTCACCCTGACCAAGACCGTGGTCGCCCCTCGCGGCGAGAGCACCACGGTTGTGCTGTACCACCTCGAAGGAGGGGGTGAGGCCGTCCAGCTCGACCTGCTTCCCCTCTTCGCGGGCCGGGACTACCACGCCCTGGGGCACGCCTCGATCGAGGTCGCCTGGCAGAGCGAATGGAGCGGCGAGGTGCTCTCCTACCGCAGCCGACCGGGGCTGCCCGTGGTGTCGATCCAGGTGCCGGGAGGCCGCTTCGAGCCCGCTCCGGGCTGGTGGTACCGCTTCGAGCTCGACCGCGAGCGGGAGCGCGGCTTCGACTTCCAGGAAGACCTCTTCACCCCCGGGCAGCTGGGCGTGGAGCTGGCTCCCGGGGGCCGCCTGGGAGTGATCGTCTCGACCGGCGACCCCGCCGGCCGGGACGCCTTCGCCCTCGCCGCCGCCGAGGCGGAGCGGCGGCGGGAGCTGGTCGCGCGGGTGGGCATCGAGGACCCCCTGATCGAGAGCCTGACCCTGGCGGCGGATCAGTTCCTGGTGCGCCGGGGCCGGCCGGAGGAGGGCCTCTCGACGGTGATCGCCGGCTATCCCTGGTTCGCGGACTGGGGGCGGGACACCATGATCGCCCTGCCCGGCCTGGCCCTCGCCACCCGCCGCTTCGAGGAGGCCCGCGGCATCCTCCGCGCCTTCGCAGCGGCGGCCTCGGAGGGCATGCTGCCCAACCGCTTCGCCGACGAGGAGGAAGCGCCCGAGTACAACACGGCGGATGCGAGTCTTTGGTTCTTCCAGGCCGTGGCGGCCTACCTCGAGGCCACCGGCGATGAAGCCCTGGTGCGCGACGAGCTGTGGCCGGCCCTCGTCGAGATCCTCGCCTGGCACGAGCGGGGCACCCGCTATGGAATCTACGAGGACGAGGACGGCCTGCTCCATGCCGGCCAGTCCGGGGTCCAGCTGACCTGGATGGACGCCAAGGTCGGCGACTGGGTGGTGACCCCGCGCAGCGGCAGGCCGGTCGAGATCAACGCCCTCTGGGCCAACGCCCTGGCGGTGGGAGCGGCCCTCGCCCGGCGCTTCGGCGACGAAGCCGCCCGCCTGGCGGCCAAGGTGGAGCGGGTGAAGGCTCGCTTCGCGGAGGTCTACTGGTACCAGGAGGGCGGCTACCTCTACGACGGCGTCGACGGCGAGGAGCGGGACGCGAGCCTGCGCCCCAACCAGCTCTTGGCCATCTCCCTGCCCCTCGAGCTGCTGCCGCGGGAGCGTGCCCTCGCCGTGCTCGCCCGGGTGGAGGAGCACTTGCTCACCCCCGT
>JBIOYC010000184.1:0-32720 GCA_044869955.1 Thermoanaerobaculia bacterium
GCCGGTGGCGAAGACGCCCGGCAGGGCCTCGCTTTGGTTCGAGGAGCTCACGATCTCCTCTGCAGTGGGTGTCCCCGGGGCACCGGAGAGCAGGACGACCAAAGTCCCGGGCGGTAGCTCCGGCGTCTGAGGGTAGGCGGAAAGGGCAACCAGGCATAGCACGGACGACAACGCGACCAGCGACAGGCGGCGAGCACGCATCCCAGCCTCCTCTATCGAGCGAAGTGTCGAGTCTCGCCGCAGGGGCGACGGCCTCGGGGTTTGTCAGGTGAGACGGACGCGAGTCGGGTTTCTCCTCACTGCTGCCTCGGGTTCCGTGGAACCGGCGAGTCCGTGGAGGTCCCGGCTTCGTAGCAAGGCGGCTCCGGGCCAGGCCCTGGGCCACGCCCAACCAGGCGAGGGCGCCGAGCCCGTCCTCGAACGCGGCGCGGTAGGCCAGGGCGCGGTGCCCTCGGGCGGGCTTGAAGCCGGGGAGGTCGGCCAGGCGGGAGCGCAGGGCGAAGCCCTTCAATGCCTCCCGGGGGCTGGCTTCGGACTTCGAGGTTCGGTCGCTCATCAATGGCGGAGACCTTACACAGGTCCTATCGACTCATTACGGCGAAACTGGTCGACTGGCGGGCTTGCCCGCTCGGCGGTCCGGCGCTACAGTTCGCCCATGGATCCTGAACAGGGCCTCGCCCGGCTGCACCGGGGGCTGCGTTCCGCCCTGGGTGAGGCGGGCCTGTCGCTCAAGGCGGCGAGCGCGCGGCTGGAGCGCTTCCCCGAGTACGTGGGGCGGGCGCTTTCCGGCCGGCTCGACTTGAAGGTGCCGGATCTTTTCGTGCTGCTCGATGGGATCGGGCTGCACCCCATGGAGTTCTTCGACATCTATTTCCCCCTGGGCGGCGAGGAGCTCACCGAAATGCGCTGGGGCGGGCCGGAGCCCCCCACGGACCCGGCCACCCGGGCGCGGGGGAATGTCACCTTCCACCACGCCATGCGCCAGGCGAGCCAGCACCGGGAGCCCTCGGAGTGGGCGGTGCGGGCGGGGGAGCTGCTGCGCCAGAGGATCCGCCGGGCCGGCACGACGCAGCGGGCGGTGAGCGTGGCTCTGGGCCTGTCGCCGGACGCTCTCGGCCACTGCCTGCGGGGGGACAGTCAGCTGCCCTGGCGGCACGTGCTCGGGGTGCTGGCCGAGATCCGGATGACGCCGGCCCGCTTCTTCGTGGAGCTGTGCTTCGAGGACAAGGGGCTGGCCGAGAACCTGCGCTGGGCCGAGCTGCTGGACCGGTTCGAGGAGAAGCTCACGGGGCTGAGCCGAAGCGAGACTCAACAGTTAGAAAAGGGGGGGCACTCTACCGGCCGGTTCGATCTACTTGCCCAGCGCACCAAGCAGGAAGTCGGCAGATAGCCGCTTGGATCCCGTCGAGAGGCGGAGCCAGCGCCCGCGGCTCTAGCCGAACGGCAAGCGAGGAAGCGTGCGGGCCGGCGCGGCCGGCCGGGGTGACCACAGCTCTGGTCGAAGAACTGGCAGGGCCTCCTGCTCGAATCCAAGACGACTGCAAACGGGCAGAGTCTCTTCGGCCAACCGTCGCCGGGCATCCGGTTGGCCAAGCGCGGTGTAGACGATGGCCAGGTCCAGGCCACACAGGGCGGCGTCAAAATACATCTGCCGATCGAGAAGGTGGCGCCGGGCAGCCTCGAGCATGCCCCTTGCCACAGCAGGCCTTCCCAGCTCGTAGCTCAGCCGGCCGAGCTCCCAATGGAACTTGCCCTGCGTTAGCGATGAGGCTTCCTTCCTGAACCGGGGACCAGCACTGGTCAGGAGCAAGAAAGCTCGTTCAGACTCGCCCATGAGATCCAGCGTGTATCCAATGTTGAGGAGCACCATCAGGACCATGTGAGGCTGCTCAGCTTCTGGAAGCAGACTCAGAGCTTCATTAGCGAGCGCAAGGCTCGCGCCCAGGTCGCCTTGGCGAGAGCGTACACGTGCAAGGCGAAATAGGGCACGCCCGAGCCGCTGCCGATCGCCAGTCCGCCGGTGCACCGCGACAGCTGAGGCCACCAGCGCCTCGGCCTCTCGAAGCTGCCGGCGTGTTACGAGAAAAGCCGACTTGGCTTCCCCGAGGTCGGCAGCGAGCACCGGATCACCGGTGCCTCGAGCGAGGGCCTGCGAGCACTGGTGCCAGACCTCCCGCGCAGCGGTGAAGTCCTCCTTCAGCCGCCATGCGTTGGCGAGAAAAGCCAACGCTTCTGCTCGTAGATCACTGCTGAGGCCCAGGCAACCGGGAACCGGCGGCATCGCTTCCGCTACCTCGACCGCGGCCTCTGCGGCCTCGAGTGCCGCCGAAGGCGACACTTCGATACTCGCCAGAGCGCGACTATTCAGCTCTCGCACCACCTGTGGACTGCCGGCACGCTCGCTGTTGGCGGCCAGCAACCGACGCCGCGCCTTCCCCAGATCCTGGAGCCGATCCGCGAGGTCCATGACTTCTTGGCCGCTCAGTGGCTGAACGCGCTCAGGCTGGCTGGTCCTCACTTCGCTGGGTGGATCGCCTGCTCGACCTGGCTTTTTCACGAGGGCTCCTCCGGCTTTGCGATGATCCACAATACCGGGCCAGCCAACGCGAGGGAAGGGCAGCGGCGATCGAAGCTGAGTTCGTCGGAGGGGCCGCTTCGCCCGCTCACCTACCCGGTCGGGCGATGACCAGCCGGCCGCGGCCGCCTAGATCGGTGGCGAGGACGAGGATCTCGAGCCGGCCGTCGGCGTCGAGGTCGACGGCGGTGAGGTCGTCCCAGCCTCCGCGCTGGTCGCGGCGGGTCTCGGTCCCTTCCTCACCGGCCCCGACGGAGACCGAGCGCTCGGCCCGAGCGACCGCTGGCAGCTCGAGGCGAAAGGAGGGCTGGCGGGCCAGGGGCTTGCCCTTGGGGCTGGTGGGCCAGACCTCGAGCGCACCCTCGCGCACGGCCACGAGATCCGCGGCGCCGTCTTCCGAAAGGTCCCCCACCAGCTTCCAGCGCTGCGGAGCGTCCTGGATCTGGGTCTTGCGCGCCTGGACGCCGAAACGCCCGCCGCCGAGGCCAGGGTAGGCCCAGACGCTGAGGTCGTCGCCCTGGAGACCGTCCGGCCCGGCGACGAGGAGATCCTGCTTGCCGTCACCGTCGAGGTCCGCCACCTCGGCGCTCATGTCGAACCAGCGGGTGATCGAGGTCACGAGCTGGGCCAGGGGCAGCTTGCCGGCCCGGGTGCGGTCGGCGGCCAAGGGGAAGACCCGCAGGCGCTTCTTCTCGAGCAGGTTGAGCTCATCGGCCGTCTGGCTGGTGACGACCAGGCAGGGGCGGCCGTCGATCCGCAGGTACCAGCTCTGCTCCACCTTCTCGGCGCCGGGCAGCCGGCCCCAGGCCTCGAGCCTCTCCCCCGTGCCGACATCGAGCAGCACGGAGGACACCCGCCGGTCGCCGTGGCGGACGGGGCCGGAGGCGTAGACGTCGGGCCCGCCCGCGATGCCGGCCAGCCGATGGACCGGCGGCGAGGTCACGGCCAGGCCCATCGGCTCCCGTCGGGCGGAGAGGGGCAGGGCGAGGCGCGCCGCGACCGAAACGCCCCCCTCGCCGTCCGGCCGGTACAGGCGCAGGAAGCCCGGCTCGGCCACGGCGATCTCCCGGCCCATGCCGGCCACCCGGAGCGGCGAGGGGGAGAGGGAGCGCAGGTCGAAGCCGGGGTGGTCGATCCGCTTCGCTAACGGACCCTCTGCGGCGATGGCGTTCAGCGGGCCCAGCGAGAAGAGCTGCCCGAGGGTGCCGAGCACCAGCTCTGGCTCGCCACCGGCCTCGAGAGCGAGCACTTCGAGGGCCTTGGCCCCGCCGGGCAGGCCGCCGCGCAGGAGGGTGAGCTTGCCGTCACCTCGCGGGTCCAGGAAGTAGAGGGAGCGCTCGCCGTCCACCTCGCCGTCCGGACGCACCAGCAGGAAGACCCCGCCCTTGCCCTCGGCCTGTCCGGCGACCAGGGCGGAGACCACCGGCCCGGGCAGCTCGGCCACCAGGACCTTGCCCCCGTCCCGGGCGCTCAGGCGCGCCTCGGACACCTCCTGCCCCTCGGCGAGGAGGAGGGGGGCCGAAGCCAGGGCCAGCAGGAGCGCTCCGAGGCGCTTCACGGCTGGGCGCCTCATGGCCGGGCTCCCGAGAGGTAGAGGGCGAGCTCGACGGGGGCGCTGGTGCCGTCCCCACCCTTGGGGCCCGGCCGGGTGATGGCGAGGTCCGAGCGGCCGTCACCGTCGAGGTCGGCCACCTTGACCAGGCTGGGGTCGCCGATCTGCTCCGCCACTTCGATGGTCAGGTCCGGCTTGGCCGGGTAGGAGCAGTCCGCCCGTCCCTTGTGGATGCTGACCTTGCTGCCGCGGCCCAGCTGCACGAAGTCCGCGCGGCCGTCGCCGTCGAAGTCGCCCGAGAAGAGGGAGAGCTGGCCGAGGGCCAGGTTGTTGAGGTTCACGGTGAAGCGGCCGGAGAGGTCGAGGCCGGAGACCGGCCGGAAGGAGCGATCCGCTCCCTGGCACCAGAGGTGGAAGTCCAGCCCGATCGAGATCCGCTTGGCCGCCAGCACGTTGAGCGCCTGGAGCACCGAGAAGTCGAGCGTCAGGGTGATCAGGTCCGGCCGGCCATCGCCGTTCAAGTCCTGGAACCCACCGGGGATCGGGATCTCTCCCTCCCGGGGGAAGACGTAGCCGTCGACCTCGAAGCGCCGGGCCGGCTCGGCCGCCATCCGCGAGCCCGAGCTCAGGAGGTGGACGCCCAGCTCGAAGCGGGGACGCTTGGCCTCGGCCAGCTCCTCGCGCATGGAGAGATCGCCCTCGCGCTCCAGCTGCCGGCTGGTGATCAGCTCGGCCCGCCGGTCGCCGTCGAGGTCGCCCACGAAGACCACCTCCGGGGTCGCGTCGCGCGCCCGGTCCCCCAGCGGGGAGCGCGGCGAGCCGAAGCGCCCGTCGCCGAGCCCGGGCAGCACCTGGAACTGGTTCCAACCCTTCTCATGGTTGCGCACCAGCAGATCCGGCCGGCCGTCGCCATCGAAGTCCTGCACGCGGGGCAAGGGGTAGTGGCGGGTGAGCCCCTCCCGGTAGTGAGCGGCGCGGCCGGGGAGGCGTTCGTCGAGGGGGAGAGGGAGGCGTCCGGCCGGTTGCTTCCCCAGGGAGCTGCCTGGGGAGAGGAAGATCACCAGGCCCTCGCGGCCCGGCAGGATCAGGTCGAGGGAGCCGTCACCGTCGAGGTCGTGGCTGAGGTCGAGGTCCGGCAGCAGCTCCTCGGACCCGGCGAGGACCGGCGGCTCCTCGATCCAGGGCTCGAGGCTGGCCGTGCCGTCCGCCGACAGGCGCACCACCGAGATCCCCGCATCGCTCAGGGCCAGCAGCGGCTCCTTCGCCGGGCCACGCAGCAGGGCGTGGACCGAGGTGGGGAGGGCCAGGGGAGGGCCGGCGGGCCGGAAGGAGCCCCCTTCGTCCTGGAGGAAGAGGTGGATCTCGCGGCGGTCGAGCAGGGCCGGCACCACCGTGAGCACCTCGACCAGCCCCTCGACCTCGTCGAGCTGGGTGCTCTCCGTGACACCGATCTCGCCCCAACGGGTCGTCACCACGGCCACGGCGAGGTCGAGGCGCCCGTTGCCGTCGAGGTCCGCGGAGACCAGGCTCGCGGGGGCGCCGGGCAGGGCCAGGCGCAGGGGGGTCAGCTCGAGCTTCTTCTCCCCCCAGGCCGGCAGGGCGAGCAAGGCAAGGAAGAGGACGGAGGGGCGCATCGCAGCAAGAAACGAGGCAGACGGCCGAAGGTTACGCCGGGGCCTCGATCGCGGGGGGCGCTCAGGCGCGGACGCGGCCCGGGTAGGCTTCGAGGCCACGGCCGAGGATCTCCATGGCCCTGCGGGTGGCGTCGACGTTCAGGACGAAGGCAAGGCGTACTTCGGCGCCCCCGAGCCCCAGGGTGGCGTAGAAGCCGTTGCCAGGGGCCAGCATCACCGTCTCGCCCTGGTCCGAGAAGTCGGAGAGGAGCCAGGAGCAGAAGCGATCGGCGTCGTCGACCGGCAGACGCACCATGGCGTAGAAGGCCCCTCGCGGTCGATGGGCCACCACGCCGGGCATGCGCTCCAGGGCCTCGAAGGCCACGTCGCGGCGGCGCCGGTACTCGTCCCGCAGGGCGCCGAAGTAGTCCTCGCCCAGCGAAAGGGCGGCCATCGCCGCCATCTGCTCGAGGGTGGGCGGGCAGAGGCGGGCCATGCCGAAACGCAGCACGCTGTCCAGCACCTCCTGGTTCTTGGTCACCAGGCAGCCGATGCGCGCGCCGCAGGCCGAGAAGCGCTTGGAGATGCTGTCGACCAGGATCGCCCGCTCGGCCACTCCCGAGAGGTGGAGCACCGAATGGTGCTCGGCGCCGTCGAAGACGAACTCGCGGTAGACCTCGTCGGTGATCAGGAAGAGATCGCGCTCGATGGCGATCTCCTTGAGGGTCGAGAGCTCCGCCCAGGAGTACACGTAGCCGGTGGGGTTGCTGGGGTTGCAGATCAGGATGGCGCGGGTTCGGGGCGTCAGGCGGGCGCGGATCTCGGCCGCCAGGGGCAGGGTGTAGCCGTGCTCGGCGTCGCAAGGGACCGGCACCACGCCGACGCCGGCCTGGACCGCGAAGCCGTTGTAGTTGGTGTAGAAGGGCTCGGGGATCAGCACGTCGTCACCCGGATCGCAGGTGGCGAGGAGGGCGAAGAGGATCGCCTCGCTGCCCCCGGTGGTCACCAGCACCTGCTCCTTCTCGACGTCGATACCGTGGCGGCGGTAGTAGCGGGCCAGGCTCTCGCGGTAGTCCCAGAGGCCGCCGGAGTGGCCGTAGGCGAGAACCTCGATCTGGTGATGGCGGTAGGCGTCGAGCAGGGCGGGGGGAGTGGGCACGTCCGGCTGGCCGATGTTCAGCTGGTAGACCCGGACACCCCGTCGCCGGGCCTCCTCGGCCACGGGAGCGAGCTTGCGGATGGGCGAGGGCGGCATGGCCTTCGCCCGCTGGGCGATCGCTGGCATGTTCGGGGCGCTCCTGGGTCCGCGGTCGAGGCCCGCAAGGGACCGGGTAGGGGCCTATTCTTGGGGAACGCGACGGGGGCTGTCCAGTCGGGGCGGGGGCGAGCGAACGACGGACGCCGCGGTCGCGGAGCAGGGGCCTTCGGTGGTGTTTGCAGGGATTCTCGGGCGTCTCAAGCGCGAGTTGCTCGCGCTTCGGCGAAGACCTGCTCCGACTGGATCGCTTCGCTAGCTCCCGACCTGAGCTCCTGATACCGGCGCTCGGCCTCCTCTGCCCACTCCAACTCGTTGCCGCCGACAGCGGCAGGCTCGAGACTCAGGAGTAGCACCCTCGCTAGCTCGGCGCGATCCTTCTCGGAGAGCCTCAGGGCTGCCTCTTCGAGATCCAGAACGGCGGATTCCATACTTGGTCCCCCATGCCTTCGGGTCAATCTAGCACGGCCACCCGCCCCCCCTTGCCATACAATTCCCCCATGTATGCCCGGCGGACGACGAGCTTTGCCGGCGGCCTCACCGGGGGCCGGATGCCGGTCGACCTGATCGCCCTCGTCGCCTTCGTCTTCCTCACCTTCTGCCTGCAGTTCTTCGAGTCCACGGCGCCCTTCCTCTCGCGGCTGCGCCTGTCGAACGCGGTGTGGCAGCGGGGCGAGGTCTGGCGGGTGCTGACCTACCCCTTCGTCGGCTTCGGCGCGCCCAGCCTGTGGATCCTCCTCCAGCTCGCCATGCTGCTGTGGTTCGGCCGGGACATCTACGTGCGGTTGGGACGCAAGCGCTTCTGGCGCGTGCTGGTGCTGGGCGCCCTGGTGGCGGCGGCGGTGGCTCTGGGAGTGGAGGCCCTCTTCGGGCCCTGGGGCTGGTGGCCGACCCGCAGCCCCTACCTCCTGCTCCAGGGCCAGCAGCTGATCCTCGCCCTCCTCGTGGCGGCCTTCGCCACCCTCTACCGCTCGGCCACCATCTCGCTGATGTTCGTGCTGCCGATCTCTGCCGCGTGGTTCATCCCCATCGAGCTGTTGCTCGCCTTCCTGGGCTTCTTGTGGTCGAAGGATCTCGCCGGCTTCCTGGGCTTGGCGGCGGGGATCGGTTTCACCTGGGCCATCCTCAGCCCGAACCGGGCCCAGCGCGCGCCGAAGGAGCTGGCGCTGCGGCTGCGCCGCCTGTGGTACGAGCTGCGGCTGGCGCGGATGAAGCGCCGCCGGGGCCTGAAGGTGATCGAGGGCGGCAAGGGCAAGCCTCCGGGGCGGTGGGTGAACTGAGGGGGGAGAGGGCGCACGGCCGTGCGCCCCTACGTCAGAGCGGATCTCGATTCCCTCGTAGGGGCGGACCCATGTGTCCGCCCTCCCTCTCCGGAACCCCTCTCCCGGGAGGGAGGGTCGGGAGAAGGGCAGGGGTGAGGGTCCCTATTCCTCCGGCGCCAAGCCCAACCGCCGCTTCCATCGGAACCACCCCTCCCGCAGCCGCCAGAAGCGACTCGCCTGCATCCAGGCCAGGCGTTGGTTCAGGGCTTCCACCTGGGCCAGCACGCCAGCCAGTCCGGCTCGGGCGGCGGCGGCCTCCTGGACGGCGGCCTTGGCCCGGCACAGGAGGGCGGCGGTGTCGAGGTGGCCGGCGAAGAGCAGGAGCTCCCGGCCCGTGGCCCCGATCGCCTTGGCCAGCACCACGTCCTCGGCCCGAGGCGCCTCCTCGGCGGGCAGCACCAGCTGCCAATCCCCCGCCCTCATGTCCGGGTCCACCTGGGAGATCTCGGGCCGGGCCAGGCCGCGGGCCGCTTGCACCCAGGGCCCGCCGGCCACCGAGACCACCACCCGGGGCGGCGCCTGCTCCGGCTCGGCCACCCAGCCGGCGAGGCGGACGCCGCCGTCGGCCAAGGCATCCGCCCCTTCCAGGAAACCCCAAGGGCCCCGCTCGAAGGGCAGGCCGGTGGCGTCGAAGGGCGCCGCGGTCACCAGGTAGAGGTCCTGGAAGTGCCAGAGCCCGCGGGGGATCCGCCGCCAGGTCGCACGCCCCGCCGAGACCTCGGCCAGGGCCCGGGTCATGAAGCCCTCGCTCACCCAGGACGAGCCGTAGCTGTCGAGGTCCAGCCGGCTGCTCTCGGAGACCCTCTCGAACAGGAAGCCATCGTCCTCGAGAGCCCGGCCTGGGGGCACCAACCCCTCGCCGTGGACGGAGAAGGCGAGCACGCCGCCCTCGTCGACCAAGCTCCAGAGCTTGCTCAGCCAGGGCAGGAAGGTCGCTCGTGGCAGATGGGTGAAGAACGACGCCGCCCACACCGCGGCGAACCTCCGCCCGGGGGCGAGGGACGCCGGGTCGGTGGTGGTGACGTGGCCGGCCACTCCGAACTGCTGGCGCTGGAACGCCACGGCCTCGGGCTTGATCTCGGTGACGTGGATGCGCTCGGCGGCCAGCTCGCGGACCAGGAAGCGGGTGGTGCGGCCGAAGCCGCTGGCGAAGTCGAGCAGGCTGGGAGTGGCCGCCACGCTGCCGAAGCGGCCCCTGAGGATTTGCGCCAGGGCCTCGTGCGCGAGCAGCCCCGAGCGGTAGTACTCCACTTCGGCCAGGCCGGGCGCGCCACAGGACAGGGGCAGCCCGAAGGCGAGCATCTCGTCCTCGGGGTGGACGTTGCGGTCGAGCTCGGAGAGACCACGATCGGCGAGGAACGCGGCGAGAGGTGCGGAGGGCTCATTCATGATGCGGCGCCGCAGGCGGCGGCCAACCTTAGCATTGCCGTTCTTCCGGGAACATCCACCCCACACCCGCCGTAAGATCGCCGGACACCCCGTGACGCCCTCAGCCGAAATTCCCGATCCGTGCTCCGGAGATCCCAGGATCCAGCCATGAACCAGCTCGCCCTCCACCTCGAGGGAGTGACCAAACGCTTCGGCCCCACCCTGGCGGTCGACCGCCTCTCCCTCCAAGTCCAGAGAGGCGCCATCTACGGCTTCCTCGGCCAGAACGGCGCCGGCAAGAGCACCACCATCCGCATGATCATGAGCATCCTCTACCCGGACGAAGGCAGCATCCGGGTGCTCGGCGCGGATCGTGCCGAGGCGGTCAAGGATCGCCTCGGCTATCTCCCCGAGGAGCGCGGGCTCTACAAGAAGATGAAGGTGGGCACGCTGCTCACCTACTTCGGCGAGCTCAAGGGCCTGCCCGGGCCCGAGGCCCGCCGCCGGGCGCGTGGCCTGCTCGAGCGCTTCGGCCTCGGCGAGTGGACCGACCGGCGCTGCGAGGCCCTGTCGAAGGGCATGGGGCAGAAGGTGCAGATCCTCGGCACCGTGATCCACGACCCCGAGCTGGTGATCCTCGACGAGCCTTTCTCCGGGCTCGACCCCCTGAACGTCGAGGTGATGCGGGAGCTGATCCTGGAGATGAAGCGGGACGGCCGCACGGTCCTCTTCTCGACCCATCAGATGGAGCTGGCGGAGAAGATCTGCGACAACATCATCCTCATCCACAAGGGGAGGAAGCTCCTCGACGGCCCCCTGTCGAGCATCAAGGCCGGCGCCGGCCACGGCATCCTGCTCGACTACGACGGCGACGGCTCCTTCCTGCGCACCCTGCCCGGGGTGGCGCGGATCAACGACGGCGGCAAGCAGGCCGAGATCTTCTTGACCGAGGGCAGCGACCCCCAGGCCCTGCTCGAGGCCGTCGTCGGGCGGCTGCGCATTCGCCGCTTCGACCTCGCCGAGCCGTCACTCCACGAGATTTTCGTCCGCGCCGTGGGAGGGTCCCATCATGGCGAATAAGGCTCTGCTCGTCGCCCGCCGCGAATACCTGGAGAACCTGCGCACCCGCACCTTCTGGCTGTCGATCGTCGCCGTGCCGGTGTTCATCGTGATCACCGGTCTGATCTCCTTCCTCGCCGCCACCACCACCTCGTCCCGCACCTACGCGGTGGTCGATCGCTCGGGCTGGCTGCTCACCGAGATCGACCGCCAAGCCATGGCGGACGACCTCGAGACCGCCCTGACCAGTGCCCTCTCCGACCTCCGGCTCGGTCGCAAGCCGGCGGCAGAGACCCCTCCGGCGGCCCTGGCGCAGGACCTCGCCGGCGCCCTCGGCATCGAGACGCCCAGAGGCAAGATCGACCTGACCGCCCTGACCCGCCGCGACGAGCGCCAGGAACGGGTCCTCCGTGCCTTCGCCGAGGCCACGGCCGGCCTGATCCCGGTGGCGGAGGCCGCCGCGGCGATCGCGCCATCGGGAGCGCCGTCGAGCGTGCCGGACGCGCGCTGGCAGGAGCACACCTCGGCCCTCCAGGGCTGGTACGAGCAGCTCGAGCCCAAGGGGGTCGAGGCTCTCGCCTTCGCCAAGAGCCGCTTCGTCCGCGTCCCCACTCCGGCGGGCGCTGATCCCCTGCCGGAGCTCAACCGGCGGGTGGGCGCGGGTGAGCTCTTCGCCTACTTCGTGCTGCCGGCCGACCCGCTGGAAGGGCGGGAGTCGGCGACCTATGCGTCCAAGAACCTGACCGACGACGACCTCAAGCGCTGGCTCTCCCGCCTCGCCGACGACGCCGTGCGTACCCGGCGCCTGAACGCCAAGGGCATCGAGAGTGCGGTGGTCACCTGGGCCAACACCCCCCTGCACTTCGACGGGCAGAAGGTCGGCGCCGGCGGCGCCGCGGAGGAGGTGCGTTCCGAGGACCTGATCCGCCAGTGGGCCCCCGTCGTCCTGGTCTACCTGCTGGTCATCGCGATCTTCTCGATCTCCCAGATGCTCCTGACCAACACCATCGAGGAGAAGGCCAGCCGGGTGATGGAGGTGCTGCTGTCCTCGGTTTCCGCCGTGGAGCTGATGGCCGGCAAGATCCTCGGCATCGCGGCCACCGGGCTCACCGTGGTGGGAACCTGGGTGGTGTTCCTGGTCGCGGGTGTGGCGGTGCTCACCAAGGTCGTGGGAGCTTCCCTGCCCATCGACCTCGGCCAGGTGGTGAGCGACCCCTTCCTGCTGCCCTCCTTCGTCGGTTACTTCGTGCTCGGCTACTTGTTCTACGCCGCGCTGTTGGTCGCCATCGGCTCCGTGTGCAACACCTTGAAGGAAGCCCAGAACCTGATGCTGCCGATCACCCTCGCGATCATGGTGCCGATGGCCACGATGATCCCGGTGAGCCGCGACCCGAACGGTACCCTGGCCAAGGTGCTGTCCTACATCCCACCCTTCACCCCCTTCGTGATGATGAACCGCGCCGCTGGCCCGCCCAGCCTGCTCGAATACTTCCTGACCACCGTCCTGCTACTCGCCGCCGTCCTCGCCGCCCTCTGGGCCGCCGCCAAGGTCTTCCGCATCGGCGTGCTGATGACCGGCAAACCGCCCTCGGTGATCGAGATTCTGCGCTGGGTCAAGGCCCCGGTCGGGAGGGTGGAGGCGGTGCGGGAGGTGGAGGGGTAGGGAGGCTAGAAGCGCCGCGGCGGGGGACCCTCGCGGACACGAGGTAAACACCAACACTTCAGGAAGTTTAGACGTTTAGCCAGAGTAACTCTGGTATCCTGGCGGCGAGGATCCTATCGCGCCGATGGCGGCTGAGACGCTGGGAATCACCTTCGATCGTGAGCCGCTCCAGTTCCTGGAGCACGCGGCGCGAAGCTCCGGCGACGCCTTCTGGCTGCCGGGCCGCCAGCTCTGCGTGGTGGAGCCGGCAGCCGCCAAGGCGGTGCTCGCCAACCCGGAGCGCCTCTACCTCGAGCACTCGGACTTCTTCCACACCCGCAGGGGACCCTTCGGCCCGCGCACGGCCCAGGTCGAGATCGGCCGCTCGGCCCGGCGGCTCCTGCGCAGCCATCTCGAGAGCTGGAACGGAGAGCTGGGCGCGTCGGTGGGTCGGGGCCTGGGACCGGAGAGCGAGTGGCCAGACGCCGGCAACTGGCTCCTCTTCCGCCTGCTGGGCGCCACGCTGGCGGCGCCGGATCGTCCGGAACCGGTACGGCACACGCTGAGCCAGGTGGTCGCGAGGGCGGTGCTGGCCGGCGCCCGCGAGCGCCATTCCCGCCTGGCCCGGGCCTGGTTCCGCCGCCGGGTCCTGCGCACGCTGGGAGAGGCGATCGACGAACGGCGGCGCGACCCCGCCGGCCCCAGCCGCGACCTGCTCGACGTGATGGCGGATTCGACCTCGGCCGACGTCCCTGCGCGAGAGCTCGCCGAGCTGTACCTGGGATTCGTGTTCGCCATCGCCGGTTCGATCGGCTTCACCCTCGGCTGGTCGATCTACCTGCTGGGTACGAACCCTCCGACCGAGGCTGAGTCGGCCTGGGTCGTGAGGGAGGCGCTCCGGCTGTGGCCCGTGGCCTGGTTGATGGCTCGGCGCCCTGCTCGGCCTCATGAGATCGCCGGAGTGGCGGTGACTCCTCGCGACGAAGTGATCGTCTGCCCCTACCTCACCCACCGTCACCCCCGCTACTGGGAGGATCCCCTGGAGTTTCGTCCCGACCGGTGGCGGCAGACTCGCGATGAGCACGCCTTCATCCCCTTTGGCTGGGGCCCGCATACCTGCGTGGCCGCCTCCCTGACCTTCGAGCTCGTGGAGAACGTGCTCTCGATCCTCGCCGGCGGCTATCGCTTGGCCGTCGCACCCCATACCACCCGGCCGTTCGTGGGCCCCGCTCTCGCGCCCCCGCGGTTCGCGCTGAGGCTGCTCCCACGCCGGCCCTGACGCCACTTGAAAGGAGGTGACTGACATGGCGAAGATCGCAGAGGCCCTGATGTCCGCGCTGTCCATTCGGCGCCGGAAGATCGGCTTCCCGTATCGTTGGTACTGGTACCGCCACCTGTAGTCGAGAGCCGGGAGGGGAGCGGCCCCGGCCGGTCCCCTCCTCGTTTCGAGGAGATCCATGGACGCTTCCCCAGAGGAGCCTCACCCCGAAGAGGTCGACTTCGTTCGCGAGCTGCGCTGCGGCCGAGACGAGCACGGGCCCGTGTTCTGGATCCGGCCGGGGGAGCTGGTGGTGCTCGAGCCCGAGGCGGCCCAGAAAGTGAACGCCGCCAACTTCGCCGACCTCACCCTTCCCGATCGCCTGGTCGACCTGCTTCGCCGCCGAAAGAGCCCGCCCTTCGATTGGCGGCAAGTCCGGGCCACCTGGGCACCCCATCTGCGGCGCCTGGCCGAGGCCCCGAGCCTCGAGGCCCTGCTGGTACGGATGGAGGACTCGCTGGAGCAGCGCGGCGGCCGCTCCCTGGACCTCAACTGGGTGTTGCAGGAGGTCATCACCCATGCCCTGCTACCGGTGGTCGTGGCCGGCCTCTCCTCCGCCGACCGGGCACGGATCTTCCGCGACCAGCACTACAAGCTCGCGCGGCTGCTATCCCTGGAGATGGAGGGCAAGGGCTTCCGGGCCACCACGCGCTCGCTCTACGTGCAGGTCAGCGCCGGCCTGGTGGTGCGGCGGGAGCTGGGAGGCCGAGCCCGAGGGCGCCGCCCGCGCCAGGCCGACCTCACCGACCCGATCGTCGAGCTGCTGCCCGTGCTCGGCATGGACCGCGCCGTGGACGCCGTGACGGCCATCCTCACCGCCATCGCCGGGCCGCCGGGGGCCGTGGGTGTCAGCCTGGCCTGGGAGTTGAGCCGCCGCCCCGACTGGGCCGCCAGCATCCAGGGGGAGATGGCGGGAATCCCCCTGCCGAGCCTCCTGGCGAGCCCCACGCGGGCGGCGCCCCTGACTCACCGCTTCGTCAAGGAGACGCTGCGGATGTGGAGCCCTCCCGTGGTGCTGACCCGCTCGGTCCGCGCCCCGATCGAGCTGCCCCAGGCCCGGCTCGAGGTCGGCCAGGCCTTCCACGTCAGCACCTACTTCGTGCACCACGACCCGCAGCACTGGCGTCAGCCCGACACCTTCGATCCCGACCGCTGGCTGCCCGAGCGCCAGCATCTGCTGCCTCCCAGCTCGAGCTACGTGCCCTTCGGATGGGCCCCCACCCTCTGCATCGGCGCCAACCTGGGGACCGCCCAGCTCATCCTCCTGGCCTACCTGCTCACCCAGCGCTTTCGCATCGAGGTCGAGCATCCCGAGCAGGTCAAGATGATGCTGGCGTCCGTGCCCCTGCCCCTCGGCTTCCGGGGCCTGGTGAGCCGGCGGTAAGAAGTCTCAGCCTCAGGTTCTCATGGAGGAGGAGCTTCACGCGGCGTGAGAAACGGCGAGTCGGCGTTCGCGGGCCGCTGCGAAGGCGAGGGTGGCGCGGATGTCCTCGCGGGTCAGGCTGGGGAAGTCAGCCAGAACCTCATCCTCGGTCATCCCACCTGCCAGGTACTCCAGGAGATCGTAGACCGTGATTCGGGTGCCCTTGATGCAAGGCTTGCCGCTCCGGATCTCTGGATCGATGGCGATCCGCTCTTCGTAGCTCATGTCGGGATCATAGAGGCATGCCCCCGGTCCTTCAAGAATCAGCACCCCCGGAGCCCGGATAAGATCCGCCCGCCGCCCGGAGGCGGCCTCGCAACCGGGAGAGGAGCCTTCTCGATGGACAGCGGACTTCGTGGCACCAGCGTTCTCGTCACCGGCGCTTCCGGCGGCATCGGTCAGGCGATCTGCCGGGCCTTCGCCGCCGAGGGAGCGCGCGTGGCCATCCACTATCGCGGGCAGCGGGAGGTGGCCGAGCAGCTGGCCGCCGACCTCGGCACCGAGCACATCCCCGTCCAGGCGGACCTGACCGACGAGGCCGCCGTGGACCGGATGTTCGCCGCCACCCTGGCCGCCTTCGGCCGCCTCGACGCGGTGGTGGCCAACGCCGGCATCTGGGTGCCGAACGAAGTGCCCCTCCACCGCATGTCTCTGGCCCAGTGGCAGGGCACCTTCGCTACCGACCTGACCAGCATCTTCTTCACCTGCCGGGGCTATCTGCGCCACGTCGCCGAGGTGGCGCGGGACGCCGCCTCGATCGTCATGGTCGGCTCCACGGCGGCCCTCTTCGGCGAGGAGAACCACGCCGACTACGCCAGCTCGAAGGCGGCCCTCGCCGGCCTGACCCTGACGCTCAAGAACGAGATCGTCCGCCTCGCTCCCCGCGGGCGGGTCAACCTGGTCTGTCCCGGCTGGGTGGCGACGCCGATGTCCGCCAGCGCGCTGGAAGACCCCGAGATCGTCGCCCGCGCCACCGCCACCATGCCTCTGCGTAAAGTGGCGCTGCCCGAGGACGTGGCCTCGGCCGTCGTCTACCTCAGCTCCGACCGGCTCGCCGGCCACCTCTCCGGAACGATCGTGCCTATCGCGGGGGGGATGGAAGGGCGGCTGCTACACGGATAGGGTCACTGCCGCGCAACGACACGGCGAGCGGTGCTCCTGCGAGCGCCTCGATCGCAAGGTTCCACAACTTACCGCCTGACTGGGCCAGGAGGCGGTAGCGCCCTGGCTGGACGCCACCCAAGGAGACCGCCCCGTGGAGGGAGAAGGTCAATCCGAGAGAGAAGCCCGACAGCAGGGGACCGAGATCAAAACCGTCCTCGGTGAGCAGAGAGAGGGCGGAGATCGTCTGGCCGGCGCAGGCCGGGTCCTCGCAAAGAAGGTCGAGCCGGGCCGGCAGGGCCAGCTGGCGGGCGAAGACGGACTCCTCGCCCGGTCGGATCTCGAGCGGCGGCGAGGCCCCGGCCCCCACCGTCGGATCGCTCCAGACCAGGAAATAGCCACCCGCGGGCAGGTCGGCGTAGCGCTTCTCGCCCAGCGCGTCCAGAGGTAGGGAGCGCACCAGAGCACCGCCCGAGGAGAACAGAGTGGCGAAGGCGTAGGAGAGGGGCTCGCCGTCCGGGCGGGCGAGCTGAAGGGCGAGAGCGCCCTCCGCGGCGGGCTCGAGCTCGATCCGTAGCGGCGCGGTGAGGCGTGCCGGATCGAGGCCTCCCAGCGTGCGGCGCGCATGGCCGGGCTTCGACACCTCGAGCACCAGCGCCCCCGACGGCAGGTCGCGAAGCTCGAAGGAGCCCAGCTCGTCGCTCGCTCCCTGGCCGATCAGGTTGCCCAGCCCGTCTCGTAGCTCGATCTGGGCTCCACTGAGAGGACGGTCCGACGTGTCGACCACTAGACCCACCAGCGGGCTGCCGGCGAAGTCGATCGCGAGCAGGGCCGTCGGCGTGGCCGGCACCTCGACCGGCTGCCGTAGCTCTTCGCCAGCGGCCGAGAGGAAGACCGCGGTGGCCGGTCCGGCCGGCACGTCCTCGAAGGCGAAAGTCCCATCCGGCCCGACCTCTGCCGTGAGCTCAGCGCCCAGGGGGCCGAAGACCTGACTCTGACTCCCGTCGGCGCCGGCCAGGATGAGCTTCCCGCTCCGGTGGCCCGGGTCGAAGGCTGGCTCCAGAGTCAGCCACCCCCCTTCCGCTGGCTGCTCCCGTCGGGTAACGAGCCCCTCGACGCGGGTGCCACCGGTCAGGAGATCGAGGGTCAGCTCTTCCTCCCCCTCGGGCACCTCGACCGTCTGAACCAGCAGGGGCCGCCGGCCCTTCACTTCCACCCGGTAAGTGCCGGGTGAGAGATACATGGCCGTGAAGCGGCCGGAGCCATTGGTGGTCCGCTCCACGATCGGCAGCACGGCGGTGCCGCTCTCGGTGAGGAACCGGACTCGGACCCCGCCCTGAGCGATCCCGGAGCGCGCCCTCACCTGGCCGAGCACCCGGCATCCCCGGCCCAGGAGTTGGTCGCCGAGGGCTAGGACGCGACCTTCCTCGAGGTCGATCTCCAGAGCCGTAGTGGCGTAGTCGTTCCGCTCGAAGCGCAGCTCATAGGCTCCAGACGGCTCACCGAGGATCCGGTAGTGCCCTTCTGCGTCAGTGACGGCCTCGGCGAGCACGGTCTCTGCTGACCGCCGGAGGCCGCTCAGGCCTCGGGGCAAGAGGCGAACGAGAGCCCCGCCGAGCGGCTGCCCCGAGGCGGCATCGACCACCTTGCCCGCCACGCCGGCGCCGGTGGCCAGCACCTGGACGCCGAGGTCCAAAGCCGAGGCCGGCCCGACCTCGTGAGCCGGCAGGTCGAGGGGTCTGTGACCTTCGGCTGAGATCCGGAACCGCAGGCGGCCCGGCTGGAGCAGATCGATCAGGAACTCTCCGTCGATCAGCTCGAGGTCCCGCAGCTCCCGCCGCCACTGTCCCGGACCCTGCTCTCTCTCGATGCGCAGGCGCGCCGCCGGCAAGGGTGCTCCACCGTCGTCGAAGAGCGTCCCGGAGAGGGTCGGTCCCGGCTCCAGCTGGACGGTCAATGGGCGGAGGTCTCGCCCGGCCGGCACCTTCCGGGTCCGGAAGCCCGGCGCCCGGACCTCGAGGTGCTGCGGGACCTCACCGAGGGCGACCGAGAAGCTCCCGTCCCTGCTGGTCTCGGCGACCAGCCCCTCCGCGCTGGTGGCTCGGGCCTCGCCCAGGGGGCGACCGTGGGGGTCGATGACCCGGCCCACGACCAGGAAGCCCCTTTCGAGAGTCGGAGTCTGCTGCTCGGCCCAGGGATACACGACGACCAAGGGCAGATAGCCCTCTGCCTTCACCTCGAGCTGCCCGCGAGCACCCGGCTCGACGCCCGCGAGGACGATCGAGCCCCCTTCACCAATCGACGTGCACCGCTCGAGCTCGAGGCTGCGGAGCAACTGAGGCTCCGCTCGGCTCCAGTGGAGGCAGGCTTCCCCCGCGGGAGGAAGACCGTCGGCCGGCCACCGGAGGCTGAGACGGGGCGCTTCGCCTGGGGCGACGACCAGCCGAAGAGAGGCAGCACCGTGGGTCGGCAAGCTTTGGACGAGGGGGGCATGTCTCGGAGAATCGACCACCAGCCGCACCCCCTCGACGGCCGGGACGTCGAGCGCCACTCGGCCCTCGCCGTCCGTCACGCCTTCCGCGATCGCCTGACGGCGCATCTCGAGGAGAGAGCCGCTCTGCGAAGCGATGAAGGCCTGGACGGCGGCAGCGACAACGGGCTGGCCACCCCCGTCGAAGACCGTGACGAGAGTCTGGGCGTGAGCGCTCGGGGCAGCCAGTCCGACGATGAGCAGCGACAGGAGGTGGATCCTCAGCATGGAGTTTCCTCACAGGAAGGCACCTCAGGGCGCCTGGCTCTCCGACAGCGGTCGGGTCAAGGAGTAGGAGGCTTCCAGCTCTTGCAGGATCGTCGTCTCCTCGGCGGCGTTGCCGGTCAGAGCCCGGGCCAGGAGCTGGCGGCCCAGACCGTCGAAAGCGACGAGCCAGCCCATGATGCTGGAGCGGGGCCCGGAAGGACGCGAGGCGACGACCACCTCTCCAGAGGCGACGAGGTCCGGATGGGCCCGCTGACGTTCCGGCAGTGCGACCAGAACCCGAGCCTCGGGGTAGCCGGAGCGGAACTTGCGGAGCGCCCGGCTCGCGGTTTGCCAGCAGCTCATGCAGCCGGGGCGGCTCGGCTCGTAGACCACCGTGAGCCGCGAGAGGGCTTTCCCGGGCCCGAGCTGACTCAGAGCCGTCGACGCCAACGACGTGGGAGAAGACCGGCTCTGGAACCTCGAGCCCACCTCCGGAAAGAGAACGGCCCCCGCCAGGACCAACGACGCCACGGAGAGAACGGCGGGCGCGGGCAACAAGGGCGCATGGCTCATCGCAAGGCCTCCTCGATCTCTCGGGCTCCGAGGAAAGACACCCCCACCACTTCCTCGCCGCCGTCAGCCAGCAGGCCGCCCTTGAGGAAAAAGGCCCACTGGCGCTCGCCCGGCACGACCACCATTTCCTGCGTCCGCGGGTCCACCTTCAGCGGCAGCGGACCCCGCCAACCGGCACTTTCGTCCCACCGCCAGAGCTCCCACGCCCGGGGGCGACCTGGGCGAGAGCCCAGCAGAAAGAGAGACCCGCGCCAGGAATGGAGGGCGCGGGCTAGCGGCAAGGCGGCGAGACGTAGACGCAGCTGTTGGTAACGGTCCTGGCCACCAAGGTGGCTGAGCGGCGGCAGCTCCACAGCGTAGGGCAAGGGCAACGCGAGACTACGGCGACTGGGCAAGAGCTGCTCGACGACCATACGGCGCCCTCCCCGGAGCAGGAAGAGCCGCTCTCCGACGGCTGCCAAGCCCGGGATCAGATTGAGCTGGTAGACGTAGTAGGGATCGTCCTTCGAAGACCACTCGAGGATCGGCTCGAGGCGGTGCGGAGTGGATCTTCCGAGCGTCCAAACCCCCTCCCGCCAGCGGCCACCCACCTCTGCGTCCGCTACGACCACCAGGTGATCCTTGGCCGGAACCAGCTGAGTAATCAGCAGCTGCGACGCCGGCCCTTCCTTGGCTCGGATCTCGCGGCTCGCCTCGACCCCCAAGGGGTTCGGCAACCACCAGCCCTCTCGAGGCTTCAGGGAGCGATCCAAGGACAGCAGGTGGAACCCACCATCGACGACCCAGAAGCCGTCACCTTCGGGCGTGATCCAGGCGGGGCGGGTCCACTCGAGAGCGCCTTCTCCGGGCCGCTTGAGCTCGGCGATCTTCTGTAGCGCCAAGTCGAAGAGCCGTAGGCTGCCGTTCCGTAGATCGGTCACGACGAGGCCATCCTGGGCGGGCACGAAGGCCGCGCTGTAGAACAGGGGAGGAAAGTCGGACAGTGCTGGCGCCCCGGCAGCCTGCGCGCCGAGCGGCCCCCCGGATCCGAGGACACTGAGGGCCGCCAGCCACGAAAGAAGCGACGGGACCCAGGTCCTCAGCCGCTTCAAGGTCCTCCTGGAAAGCGGCTGAGACCCGGCAAAGAAGCAGCCGGAGCGCACGGAGCTCTACCTGGCCAGGAAATCAGTAGGGGGGAGGGCAGACGGTGATTCTCTCGCAGTCGGTAGGGGTACCGGCACAGATCTCGAGCACGCGCAGGAACTTCCCCTCGTAGGAGGAGCCGCAGGGCTCGGCGCCCGCGGTGGGCGTGGGGAGGAATGGGGTGAGGGCGAGGCCGAGGAACAGGGCGATGAGGAAGGCGGCGGCGAGACGACCGTGAAGCTTGCGGTTCATGGCGCATCCTCCTTGGCTGGATCAGCCATTGCCAGGTCGCTGGAGAGCGGCCTTGGATTATAGCAAGAGTGGCATGCTTCGATCGTTCTGTGAGTTGATAGTCGATACTAGCAGCAAGAACTAACGCAAAGTCAACTTTTCCGAACAACCGGGCATCATGGGGAGACACGCTTCTCTGCAGAAGGTTGAGACAGCGAGCGGCCGGCCCTCACACCCCCCCGACCGCCAGCAACACCACCAGCGTCCGCTGCGCGGGGTCGAAGTTCTGGTCCGAGACGACGAGGAGGGCGCGGCGGCCGTCGGGGAGAGGGGGGCCGAGGGCCAGGCCCTCGAAGTTCTCGAGCGTGAGCGACAGGGTGGCGAAGTCGAGCAGGAGGCGCTTCTCGATCGGCCGCACACTCCGCACGTCGAAGCCCGGAGCCGTCAGGCTCCCGCGGCAGAGGATGTCCTCCGCCTCGCCCACCGTGGCGAGGAACAGGCGGATGACGTGGCCGGCACCGGCCGAGTAGGACCGCTCGAGGGCGAGGAAGCGGTCGTCGGGGAGGGCCAGCAGCTCGACCAGGCCGGAGGTCTCGAAGGTCTCCGGGGGCACTGCGTGGGCGGCGATCGGCTCGGTCCAGTAGAGCCGCTCCATCGCCGGCCGGCCGGAGGCCAGATCGAGCCAGAGCACCCGGCTCGGGCTCGGCACCCCCACCGCGGCGGCCGGGCCGTCCTGCACCAGGGCGTTCTCCGTCGCGGTCACCAGGTAGCGGGCGTCGGGGGTCACGGTCAGCGACTCGAAGCCCTGGTTCTGGCGCACGCCATGGCGCAGAGCCCCGTCCGGCCGGTAGCGTTCGGGCAGGGAGAACCGGCGGCGGATCGCGCGATCGTTCCCCACTTCGGCGACGAAAGGCTCGAGGCCCACCTTCGCCTCCCCCTCGGAGGAGACGAAAAAGCGACCGTCCGGAGCACGGGCGAAGCCCTCGGGATCGAGCGAGCGGGGTGCGAAAGGCAGGCCGTCCTCTTCCAGGAGCTCGTCCACGCCCTCGAGCCGCACGTCGCCGGGGTCGAGGCGGCCGTCGCCCACGTCGATGCGCAGGGCGAAGACGCGCACCGGGCCACGCTCGGCGCGGTCGTCCGAGATCGCCCAGTAGAGGCCCGTGTCCGGGTCCCAGGCGATCGACGACAGCCCGCCGACGACCAAACCCTCGAAGGTCGTGCCGCTCGGGATCTCGACGAAGCCCCGGTATTCCAGGTCCAGGGCGTGGAGAGGCAGGGCGAGGCAGGCCAAGAGTAGGGGCAGGCCCCCGTGTCTGCCCTGGCCCCTGTGCCTGCCCGGGCGGGGAGGGCGGCCACGGGGGGCCGCCCCTACACCGCCTGTCATCGCGTCCCGGTGGGTGGTGCCGGCGGGGGTTCCGGGGCAGCCGGGACGAGGCGCAGGGCCGTGATCAGGTGGGGGGTGGTGGCCTGGACGGCCAGGGTGACGTCGTAGAGCTTGCCCTTCTCCCCCTGGGCCAGGACCATGATCTTTTCCGGCTGCTCGGCCTTGATCCGAGCCACGGTCAGCTTGCCGGCTTCGGTGTGGGTATGGAGGTGGAAGGCCTTGAGGGCGTCCAGCGGCAGGCGGCTCAGCATCTCCGGGCCGAACTTCGAGGCGATGTAGCGGGTGAGGCGGTTCTCGTCGCCGCTGTTGATCTCATCCAGCCAGACGGCGAAGGCCTCGCCGGCTGGCGTCTTGGGCAAGGTGACGGCGGCTGGCGAGGCCTTCTCTTCGGCCGCCAGAGCAGAGCCGAAGAGCAGGGTCAGCGTGAGAAGGGCGGTCGAAGAGGTGCGCAAGACCAGGTATCCCATCGAGTTTCCTCCCGGCGACAGAGCATGCCACAGGGCCGGTCTCGGCCGGCCGTCACGGTTGTCCACCCGGCCGACGCCTTGACCGCGGGGCCGTCACGATCGTCCAATACCGCTCGTGCGAACCGCTCCCGACATCACCGGCGTCTCGATTGCGACTCTGGTGTGCATGTGTATGTGCGTTGAGCGCGGGCGCGCCGTGACCGAGACCTGAACAGATTCAACACCAGGCTCCCTCACCTCGAGACCCGCGACGGCCAAGCCGGAGCGGGTCTCGTCGCTTCCGGGGGCCGTCGGGTCGCGAGCTGCCGAGAGAGCCGCAGCCGGAGGAACCCGATGTCCAGCCCCAGCCGCCCCTACCGTTTCGAGACTTTGCAGGTCCACGCCGGCCAGGAGCCGGCCCCCGGCACCAACGCCCGGGCCGTCCCGATCTACCAGACCACTTCCTACACCTTCGACGACGCCGACCACGGCGCCCGCCTCTTCGCCCTGCAACAGTTCGGCAACATCTACACGCGGATCATGAACCCCACCACCGACGTCTTCGAGAAGCGCATCGCCGCGCTCGAGGGCGGAGCGGCGGCCCTGGCCGTGGCGAGCGGCCAGGCGGCGCAGTTCCTGGCCTTCCAGACCCTCGCCGAGGCCGGGGACAACGTCGTCTCGACCAGCTACCTCTACGGCGGCACCTACAACCAGCTCAAGGTGACCCTGCCGCGGCTGGGCATCGGCGTCAACTGGGTCGACGGCGACGACCCGACCGACTTCGCAGACGCCATCGACGGCCACACCAAGGCCATCTACGTCGAGACCATCGGCAACCCCCGCTTCAACGTGCCGGACCTCGCCGGCCTCGCCCGCGTCGCCCACGACCACGGCATCCCCCTGATCGTCGACAACACCTTCGGGGCCGCCGGCTACCTCTGCCGGCCGATCGAGCACGGCGCCGACGTCGTGGTCGCCTCGGCCACCAAGTGGATCGGCGGCCACGGCACCTCGATCGGCGGCGTCATCGTCGACGCCGGCCGCTTCGACTGGGGCAACGGCAAGTTCCCCCTCTTCACGGAGCCGGCGCCGGGCTACCACGGCCTCAACTTTTGGGAGGCCTTCGGCGACCAAGGGCCCTTCGGCAACATCGCCTTCATCATCCGCGCGCGCGTCGAGGGCCTGCGCGATCTCGGCCCCGCGCTCTCACCGTTCAACTCCTTCCTCTTCCTCCAGGGCCTCGAGACCCTCTCGCTGCGGGTGCAGCGGCACGTCGACAACGCCCTGATCTTGGCCCAGTGGCTCGAGGCGCACCCGGCGGTGGATTGGGTCTCCTACCCGGGGCTGCCCAGCCATCCCTACCACCAGGCGGCGAAGCGCTATCTGCGCCACGGCTTCGGCGGCGTGCTCACCTTCGGCATCCGGGGCGGGCTCGAGGCGGGGCGGAAGTTCATCGACTCGGTGAAGCTCGCGAGCCACCTCGCCAACGTCGGCGACGCCAAAACGCTGGTCATCCACCCGGCCTCGACCACCCATCAGCAGCTCTCCGAGGCCGAGCGGAAGAGCGCCGGAGTGACGCCGGACCTGATCCGCGTGTCGGCGGGCATCGAGCACATCGACGACATCCGGGACGACTTCGAGCACGCCTTCGCCGCGGTGGGCGCGGCGGTCACGGTATGAGCGTCGCCCTGGCTCCGGCCGCCGAGACCGGCCTGTTCACCCTGGGCGGCCCCTTCGCGCTCGAGGGGGGGGCCGTGCTGCCGGAGGTCGAGGTCGCCTTCCGCACCTGGGGGCAACTCGACGCCGAGCGGGCCAACGCCGTGGTGGTCTGCCACGCCCTCACCGGCTCGGCGGACGCCGAGGTCTGGTGGCCCGGTCTCTTCGGCCCGGGCCGTGCCTTCGATCCCGAGCGGGATTTCGTCCTCTGCTCGAACGTGCTCGGTGGCTGCTATGGCACCACCGGACCTACCTCGACGGCGCCCGACGGCCGCCCCTTCGGGCGGTCGTTCCCGGCCGTCACCGTGCGCGACATGGTGCGGCTCCAGATGCGCCTGGCGGACCATCTGGGCATCCGGCGGATCCGTCTCGTCACCGGCGGCTCCCTCGGCGGCATGCAGGCCCTCGAGTGGGCGCTCCTCGAGCCCGAGCGCGTGGAAGCCGCGGCCGTGATCTCGGCCTCCGGCCGCCACTCGGCGTGGTGCATCGCCCTCTCGGAGGCGCAGCGCCGGGCGATCGAGGTCGATCCGGTCGAGGGCCTCGCCGTGGCGCGCATGATCGCCATGGTCTCCTACCGCAGCCGAGCGAGCTTCGAGGCCCGCTTCGGCCGGCGCCGGCGGGGCGATGGCGGCTTCGAGGCCGAGAGCTATCTGCGCTACCAGGGCGACAAGCTGGTCCGCCGCTTCGACGCCGAGACCTACCTGACCCTCACGCGGGCCATGGACAGCCACGACGTGGCCCGCGATCGAGGCCCCTACCAGGAGGTGTTGGCCTCGATCCGCCAGCCGATCCTGGTGGTGGCCAGCGATTCGGACCTGCTCTACCCGCGCGAGGAGCAGGAAGAGCTGGTCCGCCAGATCCCGGGCGCGCGCCTCGAGCGCCTCGCCTCGCCTCACGGCCACGACGCCTTCCTGATCGAGCAGGAGACGGTCGCGGCCCTGCTGCGCAGCTTCCGGCGCGAGGTCGCAAGCTGCCGATCTTCGGGAGGAGCCCCATGAACCCTCGCGTGTTGAAGTTCGGGGGGACCTCGGTCGGCTCGGCCGGCCCCCTCGCCGTCGCCCTGCGGCTGGTCGCCAAGGCGAAGGCCGAACGCCCGGTCGTGGTCGTGGCGTCGGCCCTGGCAGGAGTGACCAACCAGCTCGCGGAGGCCCTGTCGAGCGCCCGCGACGCCAACCTCGATCCGCTCGCCTTCACCGCGGCGTTGCAGCAGCGCCACCTGGACCTCCTGGCCGCTGTGGCGCCGGGGCCGGTGTCGGCCGGGGCCGCCCTCGCCCTGCGGCGAGCCTCCGCCGAGGTCGAGGTGCTGCTCTCCGGCATCACCCACAGCCGCCGCATCGAGCCGGTCACGGCGGACCGAGTGCTGGCCGCCGGCGAACGGCTCTCGGTGCTGATCTTCGCCGCCGGCCTCGCGGCGCTCGGCATATCCGCCGAAGCGGTCGACGCCACCGAGCTGATCGCCACTCACGGCGGCTTCGGCGAAGCCGAGGTCGACGAGGCCGAGACCGCTCGCCGGACCCGCCGGCGCCTCGCTCGGCTCGACGAGGTCGTGCCGGTGGCCACTGGCTTCTTCGGTGCCGGCCCCGGGGGCGAGACCACCCTGCTCGGCCGCGGCGGCTCGGACACCTCGGCCACCCTCCTCGCTGCCGCCCTGGGAGCCGAGAGGGTCGAGATCTGGAGCGACGTCGACGGCGTGTTCACGGCCGACCCACGCCGCCATCCCGACGCCCGGCTGCTGCCCCAGCTCACCTTCGAGCAGGCTGCGCTGCTCGCCCACGCCGGCGCCAGGGTGCTCCACCCCAAGTCGGTAGCCCCGGCGGCACGCCATGGCATCCCGATCTGGGTGCGCAACACCTTCTCCCCCCTGGCGGTCGGCACCTGGATCTCGGCCGAGGTGCCGGCAGCCGGGGAGGTCGCCGATGCCGTCGCCTGAAGCGCCACCTCGCCGCCTGCGCGCCGCCGTGCTGGGCGCCACCGGCGCCGTGGGCCAGACCTTCCTGCGCCGGCTCGCCGACCACCCGTGGTTCGAGGTGGGGGACCTGGTCGCCTCGGGGCGGTCGGCCGGCCGGCCCTACGGGGAGGCCGTGCGCTGGCTCGGGCCGGGGCCCCTGCCGCCAGCCTTGGCCGCGCTGCCGGTGCTGCCGCCCGAGACCGTGCCCGATTGCGATCTCGCCTTCTCGGGCCTCGACGCCACGGCCGCGGCCGAGATCGAGCCCCGCCTCGCCGCCGCCGGCCTGCCGGTGATCTCGAACGCCGGGGCCTTCCGGATGGATCCGGCCGTGCCCTTGCTGGTGCCCGAGGTCAACGCCGAGCATGCGCACCGGGTGCGCGCCCAGGCCACCTGGCCGGGGTTCCTGGTCACCAACCCCAACTGCGCGGTGGTCGGCCTGGTGATGGCCGTCAAGCCCCTGGCGGACGCCTTCGGCCTCAGGGCCGTCCAGGTGACCACTCTCCAGGCGATCTCGGGCGCCGGCTACCCCGGCGTGGCGGCCCTCGACGTCCTGGGCAACGTCCTGCCCTACATCCAGAACGAGGAGGCAAAGCTGGAGACCGAGCCGCAGAAGATCCTCGGCCGGGCGACCGCCGATGGATTCAGCCCCGCCGAGATCGGGATCTCCGCCCAGGCCAACCGCGTGCCGGTGGTGGACGGCCACCTGCTCTCGATGTCCCTCCGGCTCGGCCGCCGGGCCTCGATCGAGGAGGTGGGGGCGGCCCTGCGCGGCTTCGGCCAGCCCCTCGCCTCCCTGGAGCTGCCCAGCGCACCCGCCCGGGCCCTCGCCGTCCTCGACGGTCCCGAAGAGCCCCAGCCTCGCCTCCACGCGGGCCTGGGCGGCGGCATGACGGTCTCGGTCGGTCGCCTGCGCGCCTGCCCCCTCGAGGACGTGCGGCTGGTGGCCCTGGTGCACAACACCGTCCGCGGCGCGGCGGGCGGGGCCATCCTGAACGCCGAGTTGCTCTGGCGGCTGGGCTACCTGAGGTTGCGATGACCCGGTAACTGCTCGAGCGTTCCAGTGGCCTGTCTGGAAGTGAGGGAAGGGTCTGTCCGTAACGTCTCTCCAGGTGGGTGGCCGCGCTGGCGGTAGCGCTCACGAACTGTTACTCTTGCAACAAGACTGAAGACCCCCGACGATGGACAGGATCGCTCTCGCCTCCGCTCCCGGCGAGCTCACCGAGCTTCTGCACGCCGCTCAATCCGGTGACCGCCGCGCCTCCGACGAGCTCTTCGAACGCGTCTACAACGAGCTGCGGCGAATCGCCCACGCTCGCCTGCTGGGCGGGGGCCGCCCGGGCGACACCCTGAACACCACCGCCCTGGTGCACGAGACCTACCTGCGCCTGGCCCGCCCCGCGGCCCTCGCCGCCGAGGACCGCGCCCACTTCTTCAACCTCGCCGCCCGGGCCATGCGCCAGATCGTAGTCGATCACGCGCGCCGGGCCCACGCCGAGAAGAGGGGTGGCGACGTCATCAAGGTCGAGCTCAAGGACCACCTGGTCGGCGGTCGCGACGGTGACGGCGGGCTCGAAGCGGACTTGGTGGCCCTCGACCAGGCCCTCGAGAAGCTCGAGCAGGAGAGCCCCCGCCTGGCCAAGCTGGTGGAGTTGCGCTTCTTCGCTGGGCTGACCCTCGAGGAGATCGGCGCCACCGTCGGCCTGACCGAGCGCACCATGAAACGCGACTGGCGCAAGGCACGAGCCTTCCTCTACGCCGCTCTGACCGGGGAATTGCCGGAGGGGTAGGGCGTTCGCCGGCCGCTTCCGCGAGGGATTGAAGTCCCACGCTACGTAAACACGTCCCTGACGGGACGGGGGGAGGGACGACCATCGGACACGACCGATCCCTCTCCCGTTGTCATCCTGAGCGCAGCGAAGGATCTGGTCGGGGGCTCTGGTTCCCTCCCCCAGGTCCTTCGCTGCGCTCAGGACGACAACGGGGCCGGCGGTGGCCCAGGCGAGGGGCTGAAGCCCCACGCTACGTAAAGACGTCCCTGTCGGGACGGGGAAGGAACGAGCATCAGACACGACCGACCCTTCTCCTGTTGTCATCCTGAGCGCAGCGAAGGATCTGGTCGGGGGCTCTGGTTCCCTCTCCCCCCAGGTCCTTCGCTGCGCTAAGGACGACAACGGGGCCGATACTGCCCGGCTCAGCCGTCACCCTCCTCTCCCCCGTCCCGCCAGGGACGTGTCTACGTAGCGTGGCATTTCAATGCCTCGCGACCCAGGCCCAGACCGCGTGGAACCTCGGTCCCTGGCGTGCCACCGGGGCTGCGATTCGGGGGAGATCCCTCGGCTCCGGGCCTGCGGCCCTGCGCTCGGGATGACCTCGGTACGGCTCACCCAGCCTTCGCCGGCATCGCCTGCTGCGGCAGGCTGCGGACCTGGCTGCGGCGCCAGAACTTCCGCCCGGGTCGTGCGTAGCAGGCCGGCAGACGAGAAAGGAAACCTCCCCATGGCTCGACCCTTCCTCCTTCCGGCCGCGACCCTGGTCGCGGTCCTCGCCGTACCCCCGGCCTTCGGCGCGGCACACGACTGGCCCCAGTACCGCGGCCAAGATCGCTCCGGCGTCGGCACCGCCACCGGCCTCGCCCGCACCTGGCCGGCGAGCGGCCCGCGGGTGGTCTGGAAGCGCCCGATCGGCAACGGCTTCTCGAGCGTGGCGGTGGCCGACGGCCGGGTTTACGTGGCCGCCGCGGAAGGAGAGCGCGAGTACGCCTTCTGCCTCGACGCCGCCACCGGCAAGGAGCTGTGGCGAGCCGACCTCGGCCTCCGCTTCCCCCAGGGTGAGTTCGGCGACGGCCCCCGTGCCACCCCCACGGTGGTGGACGGCAAGGTCTACGCGGTGGGCGGCTTCGGCATCCTCCAGGCCCTGGACGCCGCCAGCGGCAAGCAGCTGTGGAGCGTCGACCTGCCCAAGACCTTCGGCGCCGACGTGCCCCGCTTCGGCTACTCCCCCTCGCCCCTGGTCGACGGCGGCCTGGTGCTCGCCGACGCCGGCGGCCCCGAGAAATCCCTGGTCGCCCTCGACGCCGGGACCGGCGAGCTGAAGTGGTCGGTCGCCGCCGGCCCGGCCGGCTACTCGTCGCCGATCGCCGTCACCCTGGGCGGTGTCAAGCAATACCTGATCACCCGTCTGGGCAGCGCGGAGCTGATCTCGCTTGCCCCGGACGGCAAGGAGCTGTGGCGCCACGCCGCCCCTCCGGGCATGTACACCCTGCCCATCCCGGTTCCCGGCGACCGCCTCTTCCTCTCGACCTACGACGAATTCGGCGGCCTGCTGCTCCGGGTCAGCCGGCAGGGGGACGCCTTCCAGGTCCAGGAGCTGTGGAAGAGCCCCCGCATGCGCAACCAGTACAACACCTCGGTGGTGGTGGGCGAGCACCTCTACGGCTTCGACAACGCGACGCTCAAGGCCATCTCCCTCACCTCCGGCGAGCAGTCCTGGGCCTTCCGGGGCTTCGGCAAGGGCTCGTTGATCGCCGCCGACGGCCTGCTCTACGTGCTCTCCGACCTCGGCGTGCTGGCCCTGGTGAAGGCCGACCCGGCTTCCTACCAGGAGATCGCCCGCGCCCAGGTGCTGGAGGGCCGGACCTGGACCTCGCCGTCGATCGCCGGCACCCGCGTCTACCTGCGTGACCACGACGAGATCGTCTGCCTGGAGGTGGGATCGTGAAGGGGCTCCTGCTCGCCCTCACCCTCGCCGCGGCCCCGGCTGGCGCCGCCACCGTCGACGAGCTCGTGGCCCGCTACCTCGAGGCCCGCGGCGGCGCCGCAGCCTGGCAGGCGGTCGAGAGCTTCGAGTGGACGGGCACCTACACCAACTTCAGCGTGGTCCAGAAGTTCAAGCTGCAATGGCGGCGTCCGGGCTCCCTGCGCTTCGAAAGCGCCTCCCTGGCCGGACCTTACGTGCATGCCACGGACGGCGCGAAGGTCTGGTGGATCGAGCCCATGATGGAGGCCAACCCGGGCGTGCCCGAGGCCCCCTTCGACGCCTTGATCCGCTACCAGGCGGCGATCGAGCCGGACCTGATCGGCTGGCGGGAGAAGGGGCACACCCTGGAGCTGCTCGGCCCCGGTGACGTCGACGGCCAGCCCACCGTGCGGCTGAAGCTGACCCGCAAGGAGGGCAGCGTCGAGACCTGGCACCTCGACCCTTCGACCGGCCTCGAGGTCGCCGTCGACTCGGTCAACTACGACATGACCTTGGGCCCCCAGGCCTTGCCGGCGCGGGCCTACTTCTCGGACTTCAAGAAGATCGGCGGAGTGCTGCTGCCCCACCACATCGAGAAGGAGTGGGGACCCCGCTACACCGTGCTGGCGATCGAAGAGGTGAAGGTCAACCCGGAGCTGCCGGCCGGGGTGTTCACAATGCCGGCCAAGTGACATTCCCCGGCGCTTGCCGTAAGCTTTCGTCACTCCAGGAATAAGGAGCTAGCCATGACGAAGCTCGGGTCGGGCGTTCTCCTCGTCGTTCTGCTCGGTTCAGCCTCGACGGCCCCGGCCGAGATCGGCACCATCGACGCCGTGCCGGCCGCCACCCTCCTCCTGCCCTACTTCGAGGTCGACCTCGACGATCCCAGCGGCGTCACCACCCTCTTCTCGATCAACAACGCTCTGGAGTCGGCGGCCTTGGCCCACGTCACCTTCTGGACCGACCTCGGCGTGGCGACCCTGGACTTCAACGTCTATCTGACCGGCTACGACGTGGTGACCTTCAACCTCCGCGACGTGTTCACCACCGGCACCACGCCCGCCACGGCCTCGGACGGCCAGGATCCGGCCGATACCATCAGCCCGCAGGGTCCTTTCTCCGTGGATGTCAACTTTCCGAGCTGCAACGGCCAGCTGCCCTTGCCGCCCCTGCCGGCTAACTTGATCGACCACTTGCGGGCCGCGCACACCGGCCAGGCCTCGGCCATCTTCTCGGGCCTCTGCGCGGCGGTAGACCACGGCGACAGCATCGCCCGCGGCTTCCTCACCGTCGACAACGTCAGCTCCTGCACGCTGCAGTTCCCCTACGAGCCGGGCTACTTCGTCTCCGGCGGCGCCGGCGCCGCCAACAACTCGAACCAGCTATGGGGCGACTACTTCTACGTCGACGCCGCCAACAACTTCGCCCAGGGCGAGACCCTGGTCCACGTCGAAGCGAGCAACACCCTCGGCGCGGCCCACTACACCTTCTACCGCCGGTTCTCCGGCGGCGCGGACCAACGTGAAGGGCTGGGCTCCGTCTTCGCCCTGCGCTACCTGAACGGCGGGGTCTTCGACGGCGGCACCGACCTGCTGGTCTGGCGGGACTCGAAGCGCACCATCTCCCCCTTCAACTGCGCGCTGCCCTATCCCGACCCCTTCCCTCTGGGGGAGATGGAGATCGTGGTCTTCGACGAGCAGGAGAGCGCCGACCTGCCGGATCCCTGCCCGATCTCCCCAGGCTGCGGTCCCGCCGAGGCGACCAGCCCCGACAAGGTCGCCCAGGCCAAGATCCCCTTCGCGGCGAACCGGGTACCGGTCAGCGGACCGAGCTTCCTCACCAGCTCCCAAGGGCTCGGCCTGCGCGACCTGGTCACGGCCTTCGACTTCGGCTGGCTGCGCCTCAACCTCAACACCACGGTGATCGGCAGCCAGGTGCCCTTCGAGCCGCTCACCCAGAACTGGGTGTCCGCCGTGATGGATGCCAACGGGCGCTTCAGCGTCGGCTTCGATGCCCTTCAGCTCGACAACGTCACCTTCCCCGGCTCGGTGATCACGACCCTCATCCCCGAGTGCGACGGCCCGCCAGATCCGGTGGCCTGCGACTGAGGACCCTCACCCCGGCCCCTCTCCCGACCCACCCTGGCCTCCCTCCCGGGAGAGGGGTTCAGAAGGGGAGCCCTCCGGCCTCCCCCTCGCCCGGGAGGGAGGAGCGGGCGGGTCGGGAGAGGGGGAACGAGGGGGTGAGGGCCTACTTACACCGCGCCTCGCCTGCCCCGCCGGTGACCCGGCCGAGCCCGTCCAGGGCGTACTGGAGCCCGTCGCGAGCACCCTCGGGCAGCCGCCGATAGATCGCGATCGACTCGCAGAGCAGGGCCACGATCTCGGCGGTGGGCACTTTCTCGCCGAGGGCGGTGGCCTTGCTCTTCAGGAAGCCCGCCCGATTGAGCAGGGTGGCGGCGAGGCTCTGGCCACCGCCGTCCGGCAGGCGCCGGAGCATCGCCACGGCCTCGCCGAAGAGGCGGTCGGCCCGGGTCAGGTCCTCGCGGTTGCCAGTCCGCCGGCCGCGGCCCCCGAGCAGCTGCGCGTGGAGGCTGAGGT
>JBIOYC010000185.1:0-19073 GCA_044869955.1 Thermoanaerobaculia bacterium
CCTCGTGAGGGAGGAGGGAGATCCCTCCGCTTCGCCTACGGTGGCCCTTCCTCGTCCAGCCTCTTTTCGGCGCCGGCCTTCTGGCGGTTGCGGATGGCCCAGCGCAGCAGGGCGGACTCGTTGACGCCGGCGATGATGTCCTTGATCGCCAGGTAGATCTCGGGATCGTGGATCAGCTTGGCCGCCGTGCCGTCGCCGCTCTCGAGGTCCTTGGCCAGCCGGTCGAGGCGGCCGAGCAGGTCGTCCAGTTTCCGCGTCACGTCGGTGCCGTACTGCTCGTCGTTCAGCAGCCGCGGCAGCAGCCCCTTGCCTTCTTTGAGCTGGGTGGTCAGGGCGGAGAGGTCTTTGGCCGCTGTCTCGAGCGAGCCCAGGGTCGAGTCGAAGCGCTCCTTGGTCACCGGGTCGGTCATCAGGGTCGGCAGCAGGCCGTCGGCCTGCTCGTAGCGGGCGAGCAGGTTTTCGATGCGCCCCACGGCGGAGACGAAGCGGTCGGCGAGCTCGCGATCCGTGATCATCCGTGGCAGGGTGCCCTCGCCGTGCTCGATCTTGCTCGCCACCTCCTTGACCGAGTCGAGGGTCTCGACCAGGGCGTCGGTCAAGGTCCGGCCGGTCTCGGGGTTCGACATCAGCTCGCCCAGCAGGCCTTCGCCGCGGTCGAGGCGGTCGAGGATGCTCTTGAGCGCCGTCGAGATCTCGAAGAGATTGGTCATCACGTCTTGACCGGACTGCATCAGGGTCTCGACCGCCGAGGTCTTCATCGAGGGCACCTGGCCCCCCTCCGGGATGATCGGCACGTTCGGTGAGCCGGAGCGGATTTCGATGTACTTGTCGCCCAACAGACCGATGGTCTGGATGCGCGCCTCGGAGTCCTCGCGGACGCGGTTGCGGTAGCGGCGGTCGACTGTGTACTCCACCCGGATGCCGGAGACGCCCGGGCTCTCCGGCAGCACCACGCTGCGGATGGAGCCGACCTTGACGCCGTCGAGCTGCACCGGGTTGCCCTCGTAGAGGCCGGAAACCGAGGGGAAAGTGGAGTAATAGTCGACCTTGCGCTGGAACATCTCGCTCTGCTGCCCGACCAGGAAGATGCCCGCCGCCGAGACGATCAGGGAGGCGAGCACCAGGGCCCCCACGCGGGCGGCTTTCTTGCCGTCTTCGGTCATTTCCACTCCTCCTCGCCGGTCAGGAATGCATGCAGCCGCTCGTCCGGGCTCGACTGGGCCTCGCTCCAGGGACCGATGAAACGGAAGCGCCCGGCGTCGAGGAAAGCGATGCGATCGGCCACCTTCGCCGTCAAGGCCAGGTCGTGGGTCACCACCACGCAGGTGACGCCCAGCTGGTGGATGGACAGGATGAGGTGCGCGATGGTCGCCGAGGTCATGGGGTCGAGTCCCGTCGTCGGCTCGTCGAAGAGCACGACCTCGGGGTCGAGGGAAAGGGAGCGCGCCAGCGCCACTCGCTTCCTCATGCCGCCCGACAGCGACGAAGGCATCTGGGCCTCGACGCCCGGCAAGCGCACCAGCTCGAGCTTGGCGGCCACCCGCTCGCGCACCTCGCGGTCGGAAAGGTCGCTGTGCTCGCGCAGGGGGAAGGCGACGTTCTCGAGCACGGTCATCGAGTCGAAGAGGGCGCCGCTCTGGAAGAGCATCGCTACCCTTCTGCGCACCGGGAAGAGCTCCGGCTCGGCCAGACCCACCAGCTCCTGGCCATCGAAACGGATGCTTCCCGCATCCGGCTGCTCGAGGCCGTTCAACTGCCGCAAGGTGACGCTCTTGCCCGATCCCGAGCGGCCGAGGACCACCAGGCACTCGCCGGCCCGGACGTCGAAGTCGAGGCCGTCGAGCACGGTCAGCTCGCCGTAGCGGCGGGTCAGGCCGCGGATCTCGTAGAGGGGTCGGGCGGAGCCGTTCATAGCAGCCAATGGAAGAGCTTGGTCAGAAAGAAATCGGACACCAGCACCAGCACGGCGGCCAGCACCACGGTCTCGGTGGTGGCGCGGCCCACGCCGTCGGCGCCGCCCTTGGCCGTCAGGCCCTTGTGGCAGCCGACGATGGTGATGAAGTAGGCGAAGAATACGGACTTGCCGATGCCGCTCGCGAGGTCCTCGAGGCGCAGGGAGCCGATCGCGTCGTTCCAGTAAAAGCCGGTCGGCAGGTCGAGCATGGATTTCGCCACCGCCATGCCGCCCAGGATGCCCAGGGCGTCGCCCAATGCGGTCAGGGCCGGCAGCATCAGCAAGGTGGCGATCAGCTTCGGCACCACCAGCTTCTTCACTGGATCGGAGGCCATCGAGCGCAGGGCGTCGATCTGCTCGGTGACCTTCATGGTGCCGATCTCGGCGGTCATGCCGGCGCCAATGCGCCCGCCCACGATCAGCGCGATCAGCACCGGCCCCAGCTCGCGCACCAGGGAGCGGGCCACCACCGTGCCGATGTAGTACTTCACGCCCAGGGTGGGCAGGCTGTAGGCGGTCTGCAGCGCGAGCACCATGCCGGTGAAGATGGTGGTGATCATCGCCACGCCCAGCGAGCGGACGCCGATCTGCTCCATCTGCCGGATCCACAGCCTGACCTCGAAAGGCCGCCGCACGGCGGCGGCGAAGGATCGGGCGGTCAGCTGTCCGAGCTGACCCGCTTCGACCAAGATGGAGTAGAGCCGCAGGCGGGGCATTTGCGGGGATTGTATGGGAGGCAGCGGCTCGGTTGGCACTCTCCCGATGCCATAATCCCCGCCACGTGAGCCCCCCATCCTCTCGCCCTTCTCGGGTCGCCGTCCTGCTCGGGACCTTCTTCGGCACCCTGCACATCTTCTTCGGCACCCTGCTCTGGGGCGGGTTGGCGGTGTTGATGGGCTGGCATCCTCGGCGGCGGGCGATGATGTCCCGCTTCGCGCGCTACTGGGCTCGGGGCCAGCTCTTCACCAGCGGCGTGGACCTGACGGTCCGGTTCGTCGGCCGCCTGGATCCCGCGGGGCGCTACGTCTTCCTGGCCAACCACGCGAGCTATCTCGACATCCCGGCCATCCTCGCCAGCGCACCCTTTCCGGTGCGCATCGCCGCCAAGAAGAGCCTCTTCCGGATCCCGGTCTTCGGCTGGTCCTTGAGCGTGGGGGGTTTCATTCCCATCGATCGAGAGGACCGCAGCAAGGCCACCGGGGCCTTCAACCAGGCGCTGGGCCTGCTCGGCAAGGGGGACTCGGTGCTGTTTTTTCCCGAGGGCACCCGCTCGCGGGACGGCCGCCTGGCCCCCTTCCTCCGCGGCGGCCTGCTGCTCGCCTTGAAGGAGGGCCTGCCGGTGGTGCCGGTGGGCATCCGCGGTGCCTACGAGGTGCAGCCCCGCCATCGCTGGAGCGCCCACCCCGGGCCAGTCGAGATCCGCTGGGGCGCACCCATCGACGTCAAGGCCTATGGCGTGCGCCGCCGCGCCGAGCTCACCGCGCTGGTGCGGCGGCAGATCCTCGACGCCGTGGGCTGCGAGGATGCGGCTCCGGAGCAGACGGCCGGCGGGGTCAGGGGGGTGGGGTAAGATGGGCGCCGTCTCAGCGGCCGTTTCGGCCCCCTCCAGCAAGGAACCCGTCCATGCCTAGCCAGCTCGAAGAACGAATCTGGGAAGTCCTCCGTGCGATCAAGTTTCCCGGCATGAGCCGGGACGTCGTCTCCTTCGGTTTCGTCCGCCGGGTGGAAGAGAACGACGGCCAGGTCGCCGTCGACCTCCACATCACCACCGGCAATCGCGAGGCGGCGGTGGCCGTGCGTGAGTCGACCGAGAAGGCCCTGGCGGCTCTGCCGGGCGTCGCCTCCGTCGAGGTCGGCCTCTCCCTCGAGATGCCCGCGCGGCCCGAGGAGACCGCCCAGCGCGCGGTGCGCGAGATCGCGGCGCGGCTGATCCCGGGCGTCGAGCACGTGGTGGCGGTGGCGAGCGGCAAGGGAGGAGTGGGCAAGTCCACGGTGGCCGCCAACCTGGCGGTGGCCTTGGCCGGCCTGGGCCACCGCGTCGGCCTGCTCGACGCCGACATCTACGGCCCCTCCATACCGATCATGTTCGGCATCAGCGCCAAGCCGGTGATCGATGCCGCGCGCAACCGTATCCGCCCCTTCGAGAAGTTCGGTCTCAAGGTGATGTCCCTCGGCTTCGTGCTCGATACGGACACGCCGGTGATCTGGCGCGGGCCGATGGTGGTGAAGGCGATCGAGCAGATGCTGGGCGACGTCGAGTGGGGTGATCTCGATTATTTGATCGTCGACCTGCCCCCCGGCACCGGTGACGCCCAGCTCACCCTGACCCAGAAAGTGCCGCTTTCCGGCGCCGTGGTGGTGACCACCCCGCAGGACGTGGCCCTGATCGATGCCCGCAAGGGCCTGGCGATGTTCCGCAAGGTGAACGTGCCGGTGCTCGGCATCGTCGAGAACATGTCGGGCTTCGCCTGCCCGCATTGCGGGGAGGTGACCGACGTGTTCAAGCGCGGCGGTGGCGAGCGCACGGCGACCCTCCTCGAGGCGCCATTCCTCGGTGCCGTACCCCTCGATCCGGCGATCATGGAAGGAGGCGATCGGGGCGTGCCGATCGTCGTGTCCGCGCCCACTGGACCGCACGCTGATTCCTTCCGCGCCATCGCCGAAGCGGTGGTCGTGGCGGTGGCGGCCTACGAGGCCGAGCGGCCGAAGCTGGTGATCCACTAGGCTAGGTCGGATGTCCGTCGCCGTCATCGCCGATGCGCACCTCTCCGGCCCGGGCGGCAAGCCGGCGCCGCTGATCGATCAGTTGGAGGCCCTGCCAGACCAGGGCTGCCGGCACCTCATCCTCCTGGGTGATCTCTTCCAGGCCTGGATCGGCTTCTCGCGTTTCGAGACCGCCGACATCCGCGCCGTGGTGGCGGCTCTGCGCCGCTTGCGGCAGGGTGGCCTGCGCATCGACTACGTGGAGGGCAACCGCGACTTCTTCCTCGGCGAGGGGCCCTACCGCGACGCCTTCGACGCGGTGGTCTCCGAGGTGGCCTTCGAGCACTGCGGGCTGCGCTTCCTCGCCGTCCACGGTGACGGCATCGACGCCGCCGACGTGGCCTACCGGTTCTGGCGGCGCCTGTCGAAGAGCCCACCGTCGCGCTTCTTCTGCCGGCGCCTGCCGCGCCGCCTCGCCCGCCGCATGGTCCACACCACCGAGCGGCAGCTCTCCCGCACCAACTTCAAGCACAAGGTGCGCATCCCAGAGGAGGCGGTCCGGGCCTACACCACCGCCCGCCTCGCGGAGGGCTACGACGCCCTGCTCTTCGGCCATTTCCACGAGGAGCGGCGCTACGCGGTCCCGGGGGGCACCGCCCTGCTGCTGCCGGCGTGGTTCAAGAGCCGGGCGGTCGAGTGGGCACCGTTCGGGCTGGGAGGGCCGGCGCGTTGACCCGACCGGTGCCGAGCGGGCGAGTGGCCCAGGGCAGGGTGGTGCCGCCGCCTTCGAAGAGCGTCACCCACCGGGTCGCCAACCTCGCCCTGCTGGCGAGCCAGCCGCTGACGATCGAACGGCCGCTGATGGCGGAGGACACCGAGCTGTTCTTCGGCGTGCTCGAGGCGCTCGGCTTGGAGGTCTCTCGCCAAAGGGATCGGGTGGCGATCAGCCCGGGGCCGCCGGTGCCGGAAGCCGACCTCTTCTGCGGCAACGCCGGCACCCTCTACCGCTTCCTGGTCGCCTCGCTGACCACCCGGCCGGGGCGTTTTCGCGTCGATGGCAGCCCGCGGCTGCGGGAGCGGCCGATCGGGCGACTGGTCGAGGCCCTCGCTGCCCTGGGGGCGGAGATCCGCTTTCTCGAGAAGCCCGGCTTCGCCCCCCTCGAGATCGCGGGCGGAGCGCTCGCGGGGGGTCGAGTGCGAGTCGACGCCGGCGAGTCGAGCCAGTTTCTCTCGGCATTGCTGATGGCCGGCCTCGCTGCCCACGAGCCGGTCGAGATCGAGGTGGCGACGCTGACCTCGGCGCCCTACGTCGAGCTCACCCTGAGGGCCATCGCCGCCTTCGGCGGTCGAGTCGAGCAGCCGGGGGCAGGGCTTTACCGGGTCTGGCCGGGGCTCTCGCCGCCGCCGGCCGTGACCGTCGAGGGGGACTATTCCGCGGCGGCCTACCCCGCGGCGGCGGCAGCCCTCACCGGCGGCGAGGTGATCCTCACCGGTCTCGATCCCGACTCGGCCCAGGGTGACCGCGCCTTCCTCGATCTCCTGGCGACCCTGGGCGCCGAGGTCGAGCGACGGTCCGACGGCTTCCGGGTGGCGGGGCGGGGGCCTCTGTCGGCGATCGAGGCCGACCTCTCGGCGATGCCCGACCAGGTGCCGACCCTGGCCGCCCTCGCCGTCTTCGCCCGTGGCACCACCCGCATCACCAACGTGCCTCACCTGCGCATCAAGGAGAGCGATCGGCTGGCGGCGGTGGCGACCGAGCTGGCCCGGGTGGGGGCGAGGGTGCGCGAGGAGCCGGATGGGCTGGTGATCGAGGGCGTCTGGGCAGACGCGGCCCCGCCCGGCGATCCGGTGGTGGTCGACCCCTGGAACGACCACCGCATCGCCATGAGCATGGCCCTGGTGGGTCTGCGCCGGCCGGGGATCTCGATCGCCGAGCCCGAGACCGTGGGCAAGTCCTATCCCGGCTTCTGGGCTGATCTCGATCGGCTGCTCGGGGAGGCTCCGGCGAGGTGAGCGGCCCCGGGGCGATCGGCTCGAGGCTGCCGCTGGCCCATCGGGCCTTCGAGCCCCGCCCGGCCGTGCCCCTCCCCCAAGCCTCGCTGACCGACCGCGCCCGCCTGGCCCTGCTCTTCCAGGGCGCGGCCGTGCTCTCCCACCTCGACCGCGTCGGCTGGTGCCTGCCCGGCGGTTGGGCCGGCGCCGCGGTGGCGGCGGACGGCACCCTCTGCCTGCCTCCCCCCGCGCCGGGCCGTTCCCCCTGGTTCGCCCAGCAGCAGCTGCGCAACCTGGTGGCCGAGCTCTTCGGCAGCGAGGAGGTCGCCGGCCGGGGCGAGGCGCGGCGGGCCTTGCGTCATCTGGTGGGGACGTGGCGCTCGTCCCTGGTGCCCGTGCCGGCCGATCGGGCCGTTTCCGACCTGCTCGAACAGGCCGACTTCCTCTGGGAGCCGGCCTTCACCGCCAGCCGCCTCGCCCTGATCGCCGAGCTCCACCATGGGGGCGTGACGCGGGCGTGGGTGGCCGGGCCGGGAGCGGCGCGACGGCGCCTGCTCGCGGCCGGCTCCGACCGCCCGGCTCTCGAGCGGCTGCTGGCCGCCGACGCCGCCCGCGAGCTGTGGCGGGTCGAGCCGGCGAACGACCCGTTGCGGCTGGCGGCCCGCGGCCACCCTGGCCAGGCCGTGGCCTTCTGGCGGGGACGCAAGGGAGGCAAGCCGGAAGAGCGCCAGGCCCTGGCCGAGGCGCTCTTCGCCGACGGTCGCTTCGAGCAGGCGGCGGGCCTGGCCGCGCGCCTGGAAGGGGAGGAGGCGCGCCTGCTGCGGGCCGCCTGCCTCGGCCGCCTGGGTCGCTGGGCGGCGGCCCTGGCCGAGGTGAAGAAGGCCGTGGCCGGCAAGGCAAGGCCCGAGCTCCTGGTGGCCGCAGCGGAGATCGCCGTGCGCTGTCTGGCCAACCTGGGCCAGCTCGACGACATCGGCGAGTGGGTGGCCCGGGCTCGGCGGGGGGCGCGAGGTCCGCTCGCGGCCGACGCCGCTCTGCTCGCGGCCTTCGCCGCCTGGGACCGCGGCCGGCTGGAGGAGATGCCGGGCCACCTCGCCGCCGCGGAGCCGGTTTGTGCCGATCCCGGGCGGGCCTGGCGCTGGCACTACGGGGCCAGCGTCGCCGCCCGCCACGAAAGCCGCGTCGAGGACGCCCAACGCCACCTCAACCGGGCCCTCGGAGGCAGCCGGCGGCAGTTGCGCCGTTTCGAGGCGGGGGAGCTGTGGAACGAGCTCGGCATCGTCCGCGCTCAGGGCGGGGACCTCGCCGGCGCCGAGCGGGCCTTCCTCCACACGGTGCGCTTGCTGACGCCCTGCGAGGGACCTCGGCGCACCACCCTCGCCCTGGCCAACCTCGCCGAGGTCCGCCTGCGCCGGGGCCGTTTCGAAGGGGTGCGCGAGATCGTCGAGCAGGTCACGGTCGAGAACCGTCTCGCCGCCAACGCCCGCGGTGCGATCCAGGACGCCGAGCTGGCCGCTCGCCTGGAGCTGGCCCTGGGGCGTCCCCAGGCCGCCCTCACGCTGTGCCGGCAGGCCCTGATCGAGGCGGAGCGCCGGAAGCTCTCGTGGCGGCGGGATGCCCTCTTCGCCCTCACCGCCCGGGCCCACGGCTGGCTGGGAGAGCCCGCCGAGGCGGCCGCCTGTCTGGCCGAGGCCGGCCCCGGCGCCGAGGGCGAGCTGGAGCCGGAGGAGAGGCCGGCCCTCTTCGCCCTGGGAGGAGACCGTGCCGGGGCCCTGGCCGCCGTGGACGGCCCGAGCGCTCCCCTCTGGCAGGCCATCCTCGAGGGGCGGGAGCCGACGCTCGAGGCCTGGGCGGCCTTGGCCGTGCTCGAGCCCTACCGGGTGAGCCGGCTGCTGTTCGACCTCACCCTGCTCGATCCAGGGGCGGTGGCCCCCGACCGGGTCGTGACGGCCCTGGCCACCCTGCGCCGGGCGGGGGCACGGTCCCTGGCGGAGCGGCTCGAGGAGGCGAGCGGCGGCCCGGCGCCGGTTTCGCCCCCGAGCGTCGAGGCGGATCCGGTCGCGCCGGACCCTCTGCCGGCACGCCCCGCGGAGCCGCCAGCCCCTCCTCGCCGATCCGGCATCGTCGGCGAGAGCCCGGTCCTGGCGGCGGCGATCGAGCGGCTCGGACGCCTCGCCGCCGGTGCGATGCCGCTCCTGATCCTGGGCGAGAGCGGCACCGGCAAGGAGCTCGCGGCCCGGCTCGCGCACCGGGCGAGCCCACGCGCCAACTTGCCCTTCCTGCCGATCAACTGTGCGGCGGTGTCCGAGAACCTCCTGCTCTCCGACCTTTTCGGTCACGCTCGGGGCGCCTTCACCGGGGCCGATCGGGATCGCGCGGGCCTTTTCGAAGCGGCGCAGGGCGGCACGGTCTTCCTCGACGAGATCGGTGACCTGCCTCTCGGTGCCCAGGGCATGTTGTTGCGCGTGCTGCAAGAGAGCGAGATTCGTCGCCTGGGGGAGAGCGTGCCCCGCAAGGTGAAAGTGCGGGTGGTCGCCGCCACTCATCGCGATCTCTCCGCCATGGTCACGGCCGGCGCTTTCCGCCAGGACCTCTACTATCGCTTGCGGGTTGCGGCGGTGCGGCTGCCCTCGCTCGCCGACCGGCGAGAGGACATTCCCCTGCTCGCTGCACATTTTCTCGACAAGGTCGGGGCCGGGCGCTTGCAGCTCTCCACCGCCGCGAGCAAGGCGCTGCTGGCCCATCGTTGGCCGGGCAACGTCCGTGAGCTCGAGAACGTGATCACCGTCGCCGCGGCGCTCGCCGCCGGCGATGGCTCGACCATCGAGCCACAGCATCTGGACCTGCCAGAGGCGGAGGTGCCGGACGCGGTCGGTGATTTCCATCGCGAGGTGGAAGCTCTGCGCCGCAAGCTGGTCACGGCGGCGTTGGCCGACAGCGGCGGCAACCGCGCCGAGGCGGCGCGTCGTCTCGGTCTCACGCGCCAGGCGCTGAGCTATCTGGTCAAGGGCTTCCGCCTGGCATGATCGGTTTCTTCCTGCGCCGCCTGGGGCAAGCGATCCCCCTGCTCCTCCTGGTGGCGACATTGATCTTTTCCCTGATCCACTGGGTGCCGGGAGATCCCGCCGAGGCCATGCTCGGGGAAGGCGCGCGTCCGGCGGACATCGCGGAGCTGCGCGCGCGGCTCGGCCTCGATCGCCCGCTCGGTGAGCAGTATCTGTCCTTTCTCTCTGGCCTCCTGCGTTTCGATCTCGGCCGCTCGCTCGCCTACGAGAGGCCGGTCACCGACCTGCTCGCCGCGCGACTTCCCCGCACCATCGAGCTGGCCCTGGCGGCGCTCGCCGTGGCGTTGATCGTCTCCCTGCCGCTCGGCTGCCTGGCCGCGATCGAACGCGATCGAGCGGCCGACGTCTTCGCTCGTGGTTTCGCCTACGTCGGCACGTCGATTCCCAGCTTCTGGCTCGGACCCGTGCTGATCCTCGTCTTCGCCATCGAGCTCGACCTCCTGCCGGTGTCGGGGCGCCAGAGTGTCGCGAGCCTGGTGCTGCCCGCGCTGACGCTCGGCCTGCAGGGCGCCGCTCTGTTGACGCGCATGGTACGCACGGCGCTCGCCGACGAGCTGGGCAAACCCTACCTGCGCACCGCGCGCGCCAAAGGTCTCACGGCCTACCGAGCGGTGGTCGGACACGGCTTGCGCAACGCTCTGATCCCGGTGGTGACGGTGGTGGGCCTGCAATTCGGCTCCCTGCTCACCGGATCGATCGTCACGGAGACGATCTTCTCCTGGCCCGGAGTGGGCAGCTTGTTGATCCAGGCGATCCGCCTGCGCGACTACCCGCTGGTGGTCGGCGCGGTGCTGTTGATCGCGACCACCTACGTGCTGGTCAACCTGGCCACCGATCTGCTCTATGGCTGGCTCGATCCGAGAGTGAGGGCGCGAGCGTGAAGGCGGCGCTGGTCGGCTCCATCCTCTTCGGACTAGTCCTGCTCGTAGCGATCACCGCGCCCTGGATCGCACCCTGGGACGCCAATCTGCAATTCCTGGAGAAGCGCCTGCAAGGACCCTCGGCCGAGCATTGGCTCGGACTCGACGAGCTGGGACGCGATGTTCTCTCGCGCTTGCTCTGGGGCGCGCGGATCTCCTTGGCCGTCGGTTGCGCGGTGGTCGTGCTCGCCACCCTCGTCGGGACGCTGGCGGGATCGATCGCCGGTTTCGCCGGCGGTCGGGTCGACGCCGCTCTGATGCGCACGACGGAAGTTTTCCAGGCTTTTCCAGGGATCCTCCTCGCGATCGCGCTGGTGGCGGTGCTCGGCCCGGCGCTCGAGCACCTGATCTTCGCGCTGGTGGTCGTCGCCTGGGTGGGCACGGCGCGACTGGTGCGCGCTCAGGTCATGGCGATCACCGCGCGCGAGTTCGTGGCCGCCGCACGGGCGTCGGGCATCGCACGCTGGCGGGTCCTGCTCCATCACGTGTTGCCGCACGTGTGGCCGATTCTCGTGGTGCAGGCGACCCTCGGCATGGCCGGCGCGATCGTTGCCGAAGCGGCACTTTCCTTCCTCGGTCTGGGCGTGCCACCGCCGACCGCTTCGTGGGGCGCGATGATCAACGCCGGCCGCTCGCACCTCCTCGATGCGCCGCACGTGGCGCTGTTTCCCGGCCTCGCGATCTTCCTGCTGGTTCTAGCGCTCAACCTCTGCGGTGACGCGCTTTCCGAGCGCTGGGCCGGTACCAGTGAGAAATTACGTTGAGCAGGCGACGAACCAGGTTGACAACGGCGTGATGCTTTCCGATAATCGAGCGCATGAATTGGGAACCATCCCTTTGACATCGGAAAGGAGACCACCAAATGGCCGAGCAGCCGGCGGAGGGTAGCCAACAGGCCGCGGCGAAGTTGTTGACCCTGACGGAAGTCTCGAAGAAGACCAGCATTTCGATGCCGACCCTGCAGCGCTACAAGAAACAATTCCAGGCCCGCCTGCCGTCGGTGGGCAAGGGCCGCAGCCAGCGTTTCCCCGAGAGCGCGCTGGCGGTGTTCGAAGAGATCAAGCAGGAGAACGTCGGCCGTCGGGGTCGTCCCCGCAAGAGCAGCTCTGCCGCGGCTTCGAAGCGAGCTCCTGCCGCCAGAAAGGCGGCTGCCGCGAAACCGGCGCCGCCGAAGAAGCGTGGTGTGGCGAAGAAAGCAGCGGCTCCGGCGGCTGCCAAGACCTCACGCGCTGCCAAGACCGCTCGCGCAGCGAAGAAGCCCGCCGCTCGCGGCAAGAGCCTCGTGGCCCGCGCCTCTGCTGCCGTTGCGAGCAGTCTCCTCACCTTGACCGAGATCAGCAAGAAGACCGGTATCTCCTATCCCACTCTCGTCCGCTACGTGAAGGCGCACTCGAGGAAGTTGCCGTCCGTGGGCGCCGGTCGCAAGCGTCGCTTCCATCCGGAAGCGATCGACGTCTTCAAGCAGCTGCGCAGTGAGAGCCCCCGCGGGGGCCGTAAGGCCGGTGCCAAGACGACCGCCGCTCGTGCGGCGCGCGCGACGGTGGGCGGGATCGATCTTTCGAAGCGGCTGGCGGCGCTCGAGAAGGCCTACAAGGGTGTCGAGAAGACGCTCCAGGGCTGGGAGAAGAAGATCGCCGGTCTGGTTGGCCGTGCCACCAAGACTGCCGGACGGGTTGCGAAATCGGCCACTCGCGCCGCCAAGAGTGCTACGGCCACCCGCGCTGGCAAGACCGCTGGCCGTCGTCCCGGCCGTCCGGCGTCGAAACCTGGCCGTCCGGCATCGAAGCCCGGTCGTCCGGCCAAGCGAGCCGGTGGTCGTCGGGCCAAGAAGTAGCGACCTTCCTGCCTGGCCCTCACTCGTTCCCACTCCGAGCGTGGGAACGAGTGTTCTCGAGGCCCCGAGCCGTCTTCCCCGCGGCTCCGTTCAGGATTTGTTCATCTGGAAGCTCTAGCGTCCGGTCGGCCAACGCCGACTGGACCCCAGAGCTCACATGAACGAAGGAACGCCTACCAGTTGGACGCGATGGTTCGGGGGCTCTCTTCCACTGCTCGTCCTCCTCTGCCTTTTCGCCCTGGCTTTCCAGGGGTCGCGGGGCCTTTTCGATCCCGACGAGGGCCGCTATTCCATGGTCGCCCTGCGGATGCTCGAGACGGGAGACTGGTTGACGCCGACTCTCAACCACGAGGTCATCCACCCCACCAAGCCGCCACTTTTCTACTGGTCGTTGGCGAGCTCGATCGCGGTCTTCGGCCGCAACGAGTGGGCGCTGCGCCTGCCCAACGCGCTGGCCTTCGTGGCCGCGGCCTGGTTGGTGCGCCGGCTGGCAGGGCGTCTCGCGCCGGGCCGGGAAGACCTCGCCGCGGTGATCCAGGCGACCTCGTTGCTGCCCTTCGTCGCCGCCAACGTGGTCACCACGGACACCGTGCTCACCGCCTTCGAGGTCCTCGGTGTCGCCGCCTTCGTCGAGCTGTGGTGGGGCGAGCGTGAGGGTCAGAGGACGATCTGGTGGTTCTGGCTGGCCTTCGGTGCCGCCTTCCTGACCAAGGGGCCGCCAGCCTTGCTGCCGCTCCTGGCCATCCTGGCCTTCGCCATCTGGCGGGGCGGCCCCTCCTCGGTCGGCTCGCTGCTGCGACCCGGGCCGGTGGTGGGGTTCGCCGCCGTGGCCCTTGGCTGGTTCGTGCTCGAGATGTCCCGCCTGCCCGGCTTGGCGGACTACCTGGTCGGCATGGAGGTCGTCGGGCGCATGGCGTCGCCGGAATTCAACCGCAACGCCAGCCTGCTCCACGCGCTCAAGACTTATGGGCCGGTGCTCCTGTTGGGTTCCTTCCCGTGGCTGCTCACCCTCTTCCGCCGCTCCGGAATGACGACCGCCCGGATGCGGGCCCGGGACGACGACCGCCTGCTCTTCCTCCTCCTCTGGTTGCTCCTACCCCTGGCGGTGTTCCTCACCGCGCGGTCCCGGCTGCCTCTCTACCTCCTGCCGCTCGCGCCGGCGGCCTCTCTCCTCCTCGCCTGCCGCCTGCCGGCCGACTTCCTGGCGCGACCGCGGTTGCGTTGGGCGCTGGGCGCCTGGGCTCTCGCTCTGGTTGCCTTGAAGGCCGTGTCACCGTGGGTCGAGATCGAGCGGGATGGTCGCCGGCTCGCCGCGGAGATCCGGCAGGTGGCGCCAGCGCCGCCGCTCGAGGTGCTCTGGGTCGTCGAGCGGCCCAGATTCACGGTCGGGGTCTACCTCGACGCCGAGGTCGAATGGCTCCACCTCGGCCGGAATCCTCCGGCGTCCTTCCGCGAGCCCGCCTACCAGCCGCGCTTCGAGAGTCTCGCTCGGGAGCTGGAGGACCCGGAGCATCTCACCGGCAGACGCGACCAGTTCTTCCTCGTGCTGCCCGAGCACGTCGAGGACTTCCTCGCCGAGGCCCACGGCCACGGCCTCGAGCCTCGCGCGGTGGGCCGGGTGCGCAAATGGGAGGCGTACTGGCTCTAGCCTCGGAGGTGATCCCATCCTCGCGCCGTGAGCCGATGCCTGCGCCCTCCCTCCACGATCTCGACCGTCCGACCCCTGGTGACCGCTCCGATGCGCACCGCGCTGAAGTTCGCCGGCGGCGCCGCGCCCTCCGGCAGGGTGAACAGCAGCACGTAGTCCTCACCGCCGGCGAGCGCCAGGTCGCGAGGGTCCTCGCCCAGGCAGGCGGCGAGCTGCGCCAGCCGCGGCGGAGTGGGTAGGCGCTCGGCTTCGATCCGGGCGCCGGTTCCGCTCTCCTCGCAGAGCCGGTGGAGGTCGAGGGCGAGACCGTCCGAGACGTCGATCGCGCCGACTCTCTCCTGCCCGGCCAGCCAGGCCGACAGCTCGAGCTGGGGTGTCGGCCGGAGATGGCGGGCCACGGCCCGCCGAGCGGCGGCGGCCACCGCCCCGCGCTCGGGCAGGCCCGCGGGCAGCTCCACCGCGCGACCGTGCAGCCGAGCGCCTCGGGCCAGGAGGCGTTGGCCCGCCGCCGATTCGCCGAGGGTCCCGCCGCACCACAGCCCGTCCCCGGGTCGGGCCAGGCGCCGCTCGAGCCAGCGCCCTCCGGCCCGCTGGGTCCCGATCAGGGTCAGGGTCAGGGCGACCAGAGAGGATCGGGCGAGGTCGCCCCCGGCGAGCTGGACGCCCCAGCGGCGGCAGTCCGCCACCAGAGCCCGGAAGAGTCGTCGGTGGCGGAAGCCGGCGGGAGCGGCCACGGTGAGGAAGGCCCAGCGCGGCAGCGCTCCCTCGGCGGCGAGGTCGGAGAGATTGACGGCGAGCAGGCGCGGGCCGAGCAGGGCCTCGTCCACGCCGGGCTGGAAGTGCGTGCCCTCGATCTGGGTGTCGGCGGTGACGGCCAGAGGGCCGGAGGTGGGCAGGCAGGCGCAGTCGTCGCCCAACAGCTCGCCGCCGGCGGAGCGGGCCTCACGTCGCAACCAGGCGAGGAGGGCGCGCTCGGTTTCGCTCATGGAGGGTCGGTCGGTGTCTGGAGGGCCGTGGCCAGGGCGTCGTCCAGCGTGTCCGCGAAGATCAGATGCAGCCTCTCGCTGACCCCCTTGGGCACTTCGGCGAGGTCCCGGCGATTCAAGCGGGGCATGATCACCGTCTCGACCCCCGCGAGATGGGCAGCCATCAGCTTCTCGCGCAAGCCGCCGATGGGCAGGATGTCGCCCCGCAGGGTGATCTCGCCGGTCATCGCCACCCGCCGGTGGATCGGTCTCGAGAGGGCCGTCGAGAGGATCGCCGTGGCGATCGTGATGCCGGCCGAGGGACCGTCCTTGGGCACCGAGCCGGCGGGCACGTGGACGTGGAGGTCGTGCTCGGCGAACCAGGAGGCGGGCACGCCGTCGCGGGCGGCGAAGGCCCGCGAGCAGGAGAGGGCCGCCTGGGCCGACTCGCGCATCACCTCGCCGAGCTGTCCGGTCAATCGCAGCTCTCCCTTGCCGGGCAGGGCCACGACCTCGATCAGCAGGATGTCGCCGCCGGCCGCCGTCCAGGCCAGGCCGGTGGCGATGCCCACGCGGTCCTGGCCGAGCAGCTCTTCGTTCCAGTGTCTGGGGGGGCCCAGGAGCTTCTCGATCACCGGCGGCGTCAGCGAGCGAGCACTGCGCCGGCCGCCCGCCACTCGCACCGCCGCCTTGCGGCAGAGGGCGGCGATCTCCCGCTCGAGGTTGCGCAGGCCGGCCTCCCGCGTGTAGGCGGAGACCAGGAAGGCGAGCCCCTTCTCGGAGAGGCGCAGGTCCCCTGGCTCGAGGCCGTGGGCCAGCAGCTGGCGGGGCAGCAGGTGGCGGCGGGCGATGGCGAGCTTCTCAGGCTCGGTGTAGCCGGTCAGGGGGATCACCTCCAGGCGGTCCAGGAAGGCCGGCTGGACCGGGTCGAGGAGGTTCGCCGTGGTGATGAACATCACCTTCGAGAGGTCGAAGGGCACCCCGAGGTAGTGGTCGACGAAGCCCGAGTTCTGCTCCGGGTCGAGCACCTCGAGCAGGGCCGAGGAGGGGTCGCCGCGAAAGTCGGTGCCGAGCTTGTCGATCTCGTCGAGCATGAACACCGGGTTGGCGCTCTTGGCCTGCGACAGGCTCTGCAGGATGCGTCCGGGCAGGGCGCCGACGTAGGTGCGCCGGTGGCCGCGGATCTCCGCCTCGTCCCTCACGCCCCCCAGGGAAATGCGCACGAACTGTCGCCCCAGGGCGCGGGCGATCGAGCGGCCGAGGGAGGTCTTGCCCACCCCGGGTGGGCCGACGAAGCACAGCAGGGGGCCGCGGGTGTCTCCCCCCTTGAGCCGGCAGACCGCCAGGTGCTCGAGGATGCGCTCCTTGACCTTGGCGAGGCCGTAGTGATCCTCGTCGAGGATCTGCCGGGCGTGCTCGAGGTCGAGGTTGTCCGTGGTGGTGGCCCGCCAGGGCAGGCCCGTGAGCCAGTCGAGATAGGTGCGCACGATGGCCGTCTCGGCGCTCTCCGGATGGCTGCGCTCGAGCCGGCGGAGCTGGCGCTCGAGCTCCTCTCGCGCCTCGCCCGGGATGGCCTTCTCCTCCGCGGTCTGGCGATAGGCGGCGATTTCCTGGGCCAGCTCGTCGCTCTCCCCCAGCTCGTCGCGGATCGCCTTGAGCTGCTGGCGCAGGAAGTACTCTCGCTGGCTCTTGTCCATCTCCCCCCGGGCCTGGGAGGAGATCTCCTGCTGCATGGTCAGCACCGCGACCTCGCGCGAGAGGAGGTCGTTGATCCGCGCCAGCCGGGCGAGGGGATCGCGGATCTCGAGCAGCTCCCGAGCCTCGGCCGCCGGCAGTTCGAGGTTGCTGGCGGTGAGGTCGGCCAGCCGACCGGGGTGCTGGAGGTTCGAGGCGATCACCAGCACCTCGGAGGAGATGCCCTTGCCCAGGCTCGCGGCGCGGTCGAGCAGGTCCTTGACCGAGCGCAGCAGGGCCTCCAGGGCCAGGGGCGAGCCCTGCTCGGCCGGCGCCTGGTCGTCGAGCACCTCGATGCGGGCTTGGACGAAGGGCTCGACCTGGCCGATGTGGGTGAGGCGCACCCGTGCCAGTCCCTGGACCAGGATGCGGATGCGGCCGTCCGGCAGCTTCAGCATGCGGGTGACGTTGGCCGCCGTGCCCACGGGGAAGAAGCCGTCCGCCCCCGGATCCTCCTCCGCCGGGTCACGCTGGGTGGCGACCACCAGCAGGCGGTGGCTGGCGAGGGCCCGGTCCACCGCCTCGACGCTCGCCTCGCGCGATACCGACAGCGGCAGGATGATGTAGGGGAAGAGCACCGCCTCTTTGAGCGGCAGGACGGGGAGCACGTCGGGGATCGCCGGGTGATCGCTCTCCGGCTCGGTGGTCTTCCTGGGCATCGTCAGGGCCCGCCGCGGCGCTCACCGACCAGGGCCCGTACCTCTTCCATGAAGGCGCCGATGTCCTCGAAGCGGCGGTAGACCGAGGCGAAGCGCACGAAGGCGACGGGATCGAGGTCCTTGAGCTTGCTCATCACGAATTCGCCGATCTCGCGGGTGGAGATCTCGCGGTCCTCGCTCCGGTGCACCAGGGCCTCGGTGGCGTCGACGATGGCGTCGAGCTGCTTGGCCGACACCGGCCGCTTTTCGCAGGCCTTGAACAGCCCGAGCAGGAGCTTCTTGCGGCTGAACTCCTGGCGACTGCCGTCGCTCTTGATCACCATGTACGCGATGTCCTCGATCTGCTCATAGGAAGTGAAGCGACGGCCGCAGGAGAGGCATTCGCGACGGCGGCGGATGGTGTCCCCGGCCCGGCTCTCCCGGGAGTCGACCACTCGGTCGTCGTTCTTGCCGCAGAAGGGACAGCGCATGGCGCGCTTTCAGTCTTTCGAGTGCAACGCGATGTTCAGCTTCAGCAGCACCTTGTCGAGGGCGCGGGGGTCGTCGATGTCGACCTCGAGCCCGCGCACGGCGTCGACCACGGTGTGGCTCTCGTCCTCGACCAGCAAGGTGAGGGAGAACCGGCGCGCGCGCTCGAAGTCGGACCGCTTCAGGGTCAGGTGGATGTCGCGGAAGAGCTGGTCGGAGCCATTGCGCGACTCGGGTGGGAGAGTGGGAGCCGGGCGGGAGGGCGTGGTCGAGCCGCGCATGGCTTCGCGGCGGATCTTCTCGAGCTCACCGATGGCATCGACCGCGCGCGCCTTCCTGGCCGGCGGTGGCGGCGCGGGTGCGGCCTTGGCGGCGACCGGCTCGGCGGGCCGTGGCGCGGGTGCGGGGGGCGGGGCGGCTGCTGCGGGAGGGAAGGGCTCCACGATCTCGGCCGCGGCTTCGGCTTTCGCCGGAGCCGGGCGGGGGGGCGGGGCCTTGGGCTTGGCGGGGGTGTCGGCCACCACCATCGGGCGCTCGCCCGCGGTCGGGCCCCCCTTCTGAAGCCGCTGGCGAAGCGAGACCAGGGTGAGCTTGGAGACGCCCTTGAGCGTCTCGAACACGCCCTTGCCCTGGACCGCCGAGGCCTCGAACCAGGGCCAGCCGTCGCGGTTGAGGGAGCGATTGAGCTCTTCGACCGACAGGATGTCGGCCAGGTCTCGCTTGTTGTACTGCAGGACCAGGGGGATCGTGTGCGACGTGAGGCCCATGTCGGCCAGGTTCTCCTCGAGATTGCGAAAGGAATCGAGGTTGGCCTGGAGCATCGGCCGCTGGGAATCGGCGACGAAGACGACGCCGTCGACGCCCTTCAAGACCAGCTTGCGGGTCGTGTTGTAGAAGACCTGTCCGGGGACCGTGTAGAGCTGGAGCCGGGTTTCGAAACCCGCGATGTTGCCGACGTCGATCGGCAGCAGATCGAAGAAGAGGGTGCGGTCCGTCTCGGTCTCAAGCGAGACCATCTCGCCGCGTGACTCGTTGGTGGTGTGGTTGTAGATGCAGTGGAGGTTGGTCGTCTTGCCGCACAGGCCGGGACCGTAATAAACGATCTTCGCGGCCATCTGCATGCGACTGTAG
>JBIOYC010000186.1:0-15842 GCA_044869955.1 Thermoanaerobaculia bacterium
CTCGCGGGGAGATCGCCCTAGCGGCCGAAGCGCTTGGTGCGACCGCGGCGGCGGGCGCCGCCCTTGTCGGCAACCGGCTGTCGGCTGGTGGGCGCCCGATAGTCCATCATGCCCATGCGTGAAGGCGAGAGGCGGGCTTCCACCGCCGCGGACTGCTGAGCCTCGGCGAGGGCGCGGATGCGCGCTTCCTCGTCCTCCTCGCTCGAGTGGCGGCGCTCGCCGCTGCGGGGCGGCCGGGGGCCGCCCTGCTCCTTCTTGCGCGGTCGCTCGGCTCGCGGAGCATCGGCCCGGCGCTCCGGCTCGCCCCGGCGGTCGGTCTCTGCGAGGGAGAGCGGCTCGGCGCTGCGGCTCTCGAGGTCGAGCTCGGCGACGTCGCGGCGCGGCAGGGTACGCGAAACCGCCCGCTCGACGGCTCGCAGCAGTGACTCATCGGCGTCCGAGAGCAGGATCGAAACGGAGAGGCGGCCGTCCAGGGCGACGATGCGCTCCAGCCGGTCGCGGTACTCCTCGCCGCCGGGCACGTCGAAGAGGACGAGCTGGGACACCGGTTGAGCCTCGAGCCCGCGCGCGGCGAGATCGGTGGTGACGAGCACTCGGAAGGTCCCCGCCTTGAACGCCGCGATCGCCTCGCTACGCTGGCGGAAGGTACGGTCGCCGTGGATCCGCTCGCAGGAGACGCCCTGGGCTTTGAGCCACTCCGCGACGCGATTCGCCCGGTGGCGAGTACGGGTGAAGATCACCGCCCGGCTCTCGTCGAGTCCATCGAGCAGGGCCAGGACGGCGGCTCCCTTTCGTTCGTCGGCGGCGGGATAGACGGCCTCGGTGCGCTCGACGGCCGGGGCCGGCGGCGCGCCGACCTCGAGCACGGCGGGATGGACGAGGAGGCGTTCGGCGATCTCGCGCACCCCCGGGTTGAGGGCGGCAGTGAAGATCAACCGCTGGCTGAGTGCCGGCAGGGCCGCCGCGAGGTCTGCCCAGGCCAGCGGGGCCAGGTGCTCGGCGTCGTCGAGGACCAGCACCTCGAGACTGGCACGGTCGGCTTCCTCGAGCCGGCGAGCGAGCAGCTCCTCGGCCGTGGTAACCCAGACTCCGATGGGCTTGCCATTGCCGGGATCGAGCAAGCGGCCGACGGCGAGCCCCACCGGACCGGCGAGATCGTTGCCTCGCTCGATCAGGGTCGCGGCCCGCTCGGGATCGGCGGTCACGACCAGGGCCCGCGGAGCCTCGACCGGGCGGGCCAGCAGTCGCTGGACGAGCCCGATCCAGAGGGCGGTGGTGCGGCCGGCTCCCCCGGGCGCACGCACCAGCAGGTCGCCGCCGGCCAGGATCGGCGGCAGGATGACGCGCTGGGTGGGGGTGGGCTCGGAGAGGGAAAGCTGGGAAAGGGCCGCGGAGAGGTCAGGGTGAAGGCCGAACCAGGAAAAACTCATACGGGCTTCGATCTGCCTCCAAGAAGGGGCTCACGACAGCGCACGGCTCGCCGTGCGTCTCGCAGCGGGATTGTTCGTTCTTCGGAGCCGGATTCCTACCGGCGGCGAGGCCGCCGTGCGCGCCCAACGGGGGGCACGCGACTCGTCAAGGATGGCACGCTGGGAGCGGTAACGCTCGAAACCTGCAAGCCGCCGGTAGATTGCCACAGTTGCGGCGATCCTGACAAGTCGGGACTGGGCGGGGTGGGCTCCGAGGAGGTGAGCATCCGATGTCCGCAGGACACTTCATCGTTAGCTTGGCGCTGCTCGGCCTGAGCCTGCCGGCCCGGGCCGACATCGTCACCGACTGGAACGACCTGCTGCTCGATTCGGTGCGCGCCGAGCGCACCAACCCGCCACGGGCGAGCCGCCAGATGGCGATCCTCCACACCTCGATCTACGACGCCGTCAACGGCATCGTGGGCGGCTTCCAGCCCTACGCCGTGGCCCCGGCCGCGACCGCCGGCTCCTCGCCGGAGGCTGCCGCGGCCGCCGCGGGCCACACCGCCCTGCTGGCTCTCTACCCCACTCACGCCACGACTCTTGATACCGCCTTCAACGTCATGCTCGCCGACATCCCGGACGGGGCCACCAAGGCCAACGGCATCGCCTGGGGAGAGACCGTGGCCGAGGCCATCCTCGAGCTGCGCTCCACGGATGGCTCGGCGGACGTGATGGCGTTCGAGAGCCCGGACGGCGCCGGCTGGTGGATCCCTACCCCTCCCGGCTTCGCGACCCCTCTGCTGCCCCAGTGGCCCTACGTCACCCCGTGGGCCATGACGCACGGTGACCAGCTGCGCCAGCCCGCTCCGCCGGCCACCTACACCGACGAGTACACCTACGCCTACCTCGAGGTGCTGCGGCTCGGCCGGGACACCAGCCCCTTCCGCACCGCCGACCAGACCGAGATCGCCCTCTTCTGGGACGACGGCGCCGGCACCCAGACGCCCCCGGGACATTGGATGGAGATCGCCCAGACTCTCGCCGCCGCTCAGGGCAACACGCTGGCCCAGAACGCTCGCCTCTTCGCCCTCCTCGGCATCACCGTGGCCGACGCCGCCATCGTCTCGTGGGACACCAAGTACGCCCACGGCCACTGGCGGCCGGTGACGGCGATCCGCGCGGCGGAGACCGACGGCAATCCAGCGACCCACCCGGACCCGTCGTGGTCGAGCCTGATCACCACCCCGCCCTTTCCGGCCTACACCTCCGGGCACTCGACCTTCAGCGGCTCGAGCGCGCGGCTGCTGGGCCTCTACTTCGGTACCGACGCCATCGCCTTCTCGGCCATCGCCGACCGGCTTCCGGGGGTGACCCGCGACTTCACCTCACTGTCGCAGGCCGCCGAGGAGGCGGGCCAGAGCCGCATCTACGGCGGCATCCACTGGCAATACGACAACACCGCGGGCCTGCGCAGTGGCCGGCATCTGGCGGAGCTGGTCTTCTTCCATGAGCTGCTCCCGGTGGTGACCCCGGCGCCCCCGGGCAACCTAGGGTCCCGCCCATAGATGGGTTCCAATCCGCAGAACTTTCTGCTAACCTCAAACAGCGCTTTAGCGCTCCCCCGCGACGAACGTGGAACTGCGAAGTCCTCCCTCTGAGCAGGCAGGACTCTCGCGCTGTCCAAGAAAGGAGCCCTCGATGACCCGACTCGCCCCCCGTCTCGGCGCCCTCACCGTCTTCGCCCTGCTCACGAGTCTCTTCCTGGCGGTCCCCGGCTTCGCGCAGACCGAAGCCCGCGACGTCGATGTCAGCTTCGGCGCCACCAGCATCGAATGGTCGGCGTTGACCTCTGCAGAGCGTGTGGTGCTGACCGTCTCTCAACCCGATGGACAGGTGGTGCGCGAGGAGTTCCGCGGTGATCGCGCCTCCTTCGACCTCACCGACGCGAACGGCAACCGCCGCGGCGACGGCGTCTATCAGTGGGAAGTGCAGGTCATGCCGCGCGTCTCACGCGACGTGCAGGACCAGGTAGCGGCCGCCCGTCGAGCGGGTGACGAGGCCGCCGTGACCGAGCTGGTGCGCCGTGGCGCCCTGTCGCGTGGCGCCATCGCCTCGGGTGCCTTCCAGGTCGCCGGCGGCACGATCGTGGCGCCCGGAGCCGCCGAGCCCCCCGGCCGGCCGGCAGCAAGTCCCGGTGCCCCGACCCTCGCCACCAAGGATCAGGTGATCCCGGACGACCTGATCGTCCAGGGCAGCGCCTGTGTCGGTCTCGACTGCGTCAACAACGAGAACTTCGGCTTCGACACCATCCGGCTGAAGGAGAACAACCTCCGCATCCACTTCGACGACACCTCGACGCAGGCGGGCTTCCCCGCCAACGACTGGCGGCTGATCGCCAACGACTCGGCCTCGGGTGGCTCGAGCAAGTTCTCGATCGAGGACTCGACCGGCGCCAAGACCCCGTTCACCGTCACCGCCGGGGCCTCCACCAACTCGATCTTCGTCGACTCGACCGGCCGGGTGGGCTTCCGCACCTCGACCCCGGTGCTCGACCTCCACGTCGCGACCAGCAACACGCCGGCGCTGCGCCTCGAGCAGAACAACTCGGGCGGCTTCACCGCCCAGACCTGGGACATCGCCGGCAACGAGGCCAACTTCTTCGTCCGCGACGTGACCAGCGGCTCGCGCCTGCCTTTCCGCATCCGCCCAGGCGCACCCACCAGCTCGGTCGACATCTCCGCCGACGGTGACGTCGGCATCGGCACCGCTTCGCCGGCCGAGCAGCTGGACGTGCAGAACGGCGGCATCGCCAACATCATGCTGACCACCTACGGCGCCGCCACGGACGACCGCGCCGACCTGATCATCCGCCGCGCCAACGGCAGCACGGCCGTCCCCACGGCGATCGCCAACAACGACCGCCTGGGCGGCTTCCAGGCCCGCGGCTACGATGGCTCGGCCTTCTCCAGTGCGGCGGCCTTCTTCGACGTGCGCGCCGAGCAGGCCTGGACCAGCACCGCCCACGGCACCCGCCTGACCTTCGCCACCACCGCCAACGGCAGCACCAGCACCACGACCCGCATGGTGATCGAGAACAACGGTGAGGTGGGCATCGGCACCACCAGCCCCACCGCGCTGCTGCACGTCAGCGGCGGCAACATCCAGGTTACCGGCGGCTCCTTCGTCGACGACGGCGTCACGCTCAACGTGCCGGATTACGTCTTCGAGTCCGACTACCGGCTGCGGCCGATCACCGAGCTCGCCGACTTCGTGGCGGCGAACCGGCACCTGCCCAACGTGCCTTCGCGCGCCGACATCAAGGCCAACGGGCTCAACCTCTCGCAGTTCAACATGCACCTGCTCGAGAAGGTCGAGGAGCTGACCCTCTACACCATCGAGCAGAACCGCCAGATCTCGACCCTGGAGCAGCGCCTCGCCCAGCTCGAGGCTGCTTTGAAGGCCCAGGCCGTCAAGCCCTAGCCTCCCGCCTCCCTCCGCCGGGAGGCTGGCCCCTCAGCCCGTCTCCCGGTGATCCACCCTCTCCTTTCTCGTCGCAGCGTTGTCCCCGTGCTGCCACTCCTTGCGTAACTATTGGGAACAAGCTACGCCCAAGTCCAAGGTGTCTTTCCTCGAAAGGAGCCTGATGATGAAAAAGCTCGTCTCCCCCCTCGGGATCACCGCCCTGCTCGTGCTGGCGGCGGGTCTCGCCCTCGGCACCCCCGCCGTCGCCCAGACTGAAGGACCGGGCGTCGACGTCGTCTTCGGTGCCTCGAGCATCGACTGGGTCGCCGATGGCCCCGTCGCCAAGCTGATCCTGACCGTGTCGCAGCCGGACGGCCAGGTCGTCCGGCAGGAGCTCCGCGGCGACCGCGCCGCCTTCGATCTCTTCGACAAGAACGGCGTCCGTCGGGTCGACGGCGTCTACAAGTGGGAAGTCCAGGCCGTGCCGCGGGTCTCCCGCGAGATCCAGGAGCGGTTGGCGGCGGCCCGTGCCGCCGGCGACGAGGGCGCCATCGCCGAGCTCGAGCAGCGCGGCTCCCTGCCGCGTGGCTCGGTCGTCTTCGGCACCTTCCAGGTCCTGGGCGGCGCGATCGTGGCCCCCGGCGCCAGCGAAGAGCCGGCCCGCCCCGGCCGTTCCACCGCCCCCAGCCTCGCCACCAAGGACCAGGTGATCCCGGACGACCTGATCGTCCAGGGCAGCACCTGCGTCGGCTTCGACTGCGTCAACAACGAGAACTTCAGCTTCGACACCATCCGGCTGAAGGAAAACAACCTCCGCATCCACTTCGACGACACCTCGGCGCAGGCGGGCTTCCCCGCCAACGACTGGCGCCTGATCGCCAACGACTCGGCCTCGGGCGGTTCCAGCAAGTTCTCGATCGAGGACTCGACCGGCGCCAAGACCCCGTTCACCATCGAAGCGGGAGCGACCACCAACAGCATCTTCGTCGACTCGACCGGCCGTGTCGGCCTCCGGACCTCGACGCCGGTGCTCGACCTGCACGTCAACACCAGCAACACGCCGGCCCTGCGCCTCGAGCAGAACAACTCGGGCGGCTTCACCGCCCAGACCTGGGATATCGGGGCCAACGAGGCCAACTTCTTCGTCCGCGACGTGACCGGCGGCTCCCGCCTGTCCTTCCGCATCCGCCCGGGCGCCCCCACCAGCTCGCTCGACATCGCCTCCGACGGCCAGATCGGCGTCGGCACGGCCTCCCCCGAGCACACGCTCGACGTGCGCAGCAGCGGCGTCTCGAACATCCAGCTCACCACCTTCGGCGCCAACCTGGACGATCGTGCCGACCTGATCATCCGCCGCGCCCGCGGCACCAGCTCGGTGCCCACGGCGGTCCAGAACAACGACCGCCTGGGCGGCTTCCAGGCCCGCGGTCACGACGGCACGGCCTTCTCCGATGCTGCGGCCTTCTTCGACGTGCGTGCCGAGCAGAACTGGAGCGGCACCGCCCACGGCTCCCGCCTGACCTTCGCCACCACCGCCAACAACACCACCACGGCGACCACCCGGATGGTGATCGAGAACAACGGCGAGGTGGGCATCGGCACCACCAGCCCGACCGAGCTGCTCCACGTCAGCGGTGGCGACATCCTGGTCTCGGGCGGCGGCTTCTTCGACGACGGCGTTCCGGTCTCCGACTACGTCTTCGAGCCGGACTACCGCCTGATGCCGCTCGACGAGCTGGCGGCCTTCATCCAGGAGCGCAAGCACCTGCCCAACGTGCCCTCCAAGGACGACGCCAAGGCCGCCGGCGGCGTCAACATCGGTCTGTATTCCATGCGCATCCTGGAGAAGGTCGAGGAGCTCACCCTCTACACCCTCGACCAGCACGCGCAGATCGCCGCCCTGAAGGCCGAGAAGGAAGAGCTGGTCAAGCGGCTCGCGGCCCTCGAAGCGGCCGTGCTGGGCAAGCAGTAAGGGGACGCATGCGTCGCCCCCTTCGCGGAGGGCGGCGTCTGCGGCATCCGGGTAGGGGCGCAGCATGCTGCGCCCCTACGACGACCCGGGGCCCCCGCGCTCCGTCACTCGGTAAGAGGTCCCTGGCTCCAGGCCCCGCCAGGTCTCCGTTCTGCCTCCGGTCCAGTGCACCTCGACGTCGACCGGCCCCGCCCCTCCGCCCAATCCAAGAGTGAGCACCGGCTCGCTCGCCGACAGGTACGAACGCCCGGCTACCAGGTCACGCTCGAAGGAGCGTCCGGCGGCCTCGACTCGCACCCAGGCGCCGTACGGTGTGGCGCCGCTCGACCGGCCCACCAGCTCGAGGCGCAGCCAGCCGAGGGCCGGACCCTCGTTGGCGAGCACCACCGACGGCCCGTCGTTCTGGCTGAGCACGAGGTCGGGGTCGCCGTCCCGGTCGAGGTCCCCGGCGGCGAGACCCCGACCGACGTAGGCGGCGGCGAGCGCCGAGCCGGCCGCAGGCTCGACCAGAGCGAAGCGCCCCGGTTCCTGGTTCTCGAAGAGCTGCAGGGGCTGGGCGTGGGTCTGGCCTCGGCGGATCTGAGCGATCTCGGGCTCGATGTGGCCGTTGGCGAAGGCGAGGTCGAGGTCGCCGTCGCCCTCGGCGTCGAAGAGCAGGGAACCAAAGGCCAGAGTCATCAGCGTCGGCACCCCGATGCCGGCCTGCGCAGCCTCGTCGGCGAAGAGGGGCACGGCCGAGCCCGCCGAGGACGGCCGCGAGCGGTAGAAGGCCGACATCTCCTGGGCGAAGTTGCCCACCACCAGATCGAGACGACCATCACCGTCGGCGTCTCCCGCGTCGATGCCCATGCCGCCGCGCGTGGCCCCTGAGTCTGAGAGGGCCATGCCGGCCTCCATGCCGACCTCACGGAAGCCGCGCCCCTGGTTGAGGAACAGGAAGTTGCGCACCGTGTCGTTGGCGACGGCGAGGTCGAGCCGGCCGTCGCGGTCGAAGTCCGCCGCGACCACGCCCAGGGCCTTGCCGGGCACGCGGGCGATGCCAGCTGCCCCCGCCATCTCGGCGAACCGCCTCCCTTCGTTGAGCAGCAGCAGGCTCGCCACCGGCGGGTAGACCTCGGGCGTGCAATAAGCCTGGCGCACGCCGTCCGGGCGGCAGGTCACGTCGGTCGCCGGGCTCCATAGGACGTAGCGGCCCAGGAAGAGGTCGAGCCGGCCGTCGCCGTCGGCATCGAAGACGGCGAGGCTCGAGCCGAAGCCGCCGTCCTCGAAGCCCCAGGCGCGACCTCGCTCGGCGAAATGCCCGCCGCCGTCGTTCTCGAAGAGCAGCTGGCGGCCGACGCCGGAGACCACGAGGTCGAGGTCGCCGTCGCCGTCGAGGTCACCGGCCGCCGTGCCCATGCCGTAGAAACCGGCCTCGGCGCCCAGGCCCACGCGGCCGGTGACCTCCTCGAAACGGCCCCCGCCGCGGTTGCGCAGCAGGGTCCCGGGCAGGGAGCGGCCCTGGCCGCCGGGAGAGCCTCCCTGGACGAAGAAGAGATCGGGCCAGCCGTCCCCGTCGTAGTCGAAGACCGCGAGGCCCGCACCCAGGGTCTCCGGCAGGAGGCGACGCCCTTCGCCGCCGTGGTCGTGGCGAAAAGCCACGCCGCTCGCTGCCGTGCGATCGACGAAGCGAGCTGCCAGCGACGAGGGAGGAGCGATGGGGGGCGCAGCCTCGGACGGAGCGGGGGGCTCCCCGCAGGCCGCGAGCCCGGCGGCGAGCAGACAGCCGAGCCAGGCCCGCCCTGGCCTCATGTCCGGCTCTCTCCCCGGGCCTTCATCAGGCCATGCTTCTTGAGGAAGTAGGCGAGGTTGCGCTCGTCGATGCCCAGCAGGCGAGCCGCCTCACGCCGCACCCCGCCCGAGCGGGCCAGCGCTTCCTCGAGCAGCCGCCGCTCGGCCACCGACAAGTTCGCCCTCAGAGTCAGATCGTCCGTCATGGGAGATGGGGAGGCCACCCGGTCCGATGGACCCCGACGCAGCGCCAGCGGCAGGCTCTCCGGCATCAAGGTCTCCGAGCGCTCGAGCAAGATGCCCCTCTCGATCACGTTCTTGAGCTCGCGCACGTTACCCGGCCAGGAGTAGGCGGTCAACCACTCGATCGTCTCCGGCGCGAAGCCGGTGACCGGCTTGCGCAGCCGGCGGGACAGCTCCTCGAGGAAGGAGGCGGCGAGCACCGGCACGTCCTCCGGCCGCTCGCGCAGGGGCGGGATGGTGAGGGTGAGGACGTTGACCCGGTAGAAGAGGTCGCGGCGGAAGCGGCCTGCCTCGACCTCCCCCTCGAGATCGGCGTTGCTGGCGCAGACCAGACGGACGTCCACGGTAGTCGACTGACTGTCGCCCACCCGTTCGAAGGTGCCGTCCTGAAGCACCCGCAGCACCTTCGCCTGGGCCACCGCGGGCAGCGAATTGATCTCGTCGAGGAAGAGGGTGCCGCGATGGGCGATGCGGAAGCGACCCTCGCGGTCCTCGATGGCACCGGTGAAGGCGCCGCGCCGGTGGCCGAAGAACTCGCTCTCGAAGAGCTCGGCCGGGATGGCGCCGCAGTTGACGGAGACGAAGGCGGCGCGGCCGCGGGCACTGCGGGCGTGGAGGTAGCGGGCGACCACCTCCTTGCCGGTGCCCGACTCGCCGAGGATCAGCACCGGCGTGTCCACCGGGCCGGCGATCTCGGCCAACTCGAGCACCTGCCGCCAGGCCAACGAGACGCCCAGGGGACGTTCGGACTCGTCCGGTGTGCCAACCGCCTTGCGCAGGTAGGCCAGCTCCCGTTGGGTGCTCGAGCCTTCGAGGGCGCGGCTGAGCACCAGAACCAGCTCCTCGGGATCGGCGGGCTTGAGCAGGTAGTCCCAGGCTCCGGCCTTCATACATTCGACGGCCGATGCCACGGTGCCGTGGCCGGTGAGCACCACCACCGGCAGGTTCGGCTCCCGGGCCGTGATCTGGCGGAGCAGGTCGTGGCCGTCCTCACCCACCAGCCGCAGGTCCGAAAGCACGACGTCCACGCCTGACAGCGTGCCGGTCGCCAGGACCTCGCGGCTGCCCGTAGCAGTGCGCACCCGGAATTCCCGGCGCTTGAGCACCGCCGCGAGGGAATCCCGGACGTAGGCTTCGTCGTCGACGATCAGCACAGTTCCCTTCATGACCTCTCTCTCTCGTTGACGGCGAGCTCCCCGTGGCGGGGTAGCTCGAGCTCGAACCAGGCCCCACCCTCGGGGCGGTTGCCGGCAAGCAATCGGCCGCGATGCTCCTCGACGATCGATCGTGAGATCGCGAGCCCGAGCCCGGTCGATCCCCTCCCGGAATAGAAGGGCTCGAAGACGTGCTGCAGGTCTTCCGGCGAGAGGCCCGGACCTCGGTCGGCGACCTGGAGCCGGGCCGACCCCGGGGCGGGCTCGAGCCGGATCTCGACCTCGCCGCCGCCGGGCTGGACCTGGGCCGCGTTCAGCAGCAGGTTCAGCAGCACCTGTCCGAGCCCGGTGGGATCGCCTTCGATCTCACAGGGCCCTGGCGGCAGGTCGAGGCGCAGGGTCACGCCCTGGAAAGCCGGATCCTGCTCGGCGAGGGTCGCCATGCGGGTCACCACGTCGACCAGGTTCACGTGCTCGCGGGCGCCACGGCCGGGAGCGGCGAGATTGAGCACCTGGCGCGTGATGCGGGCGATGCGCTCGAGCCCCTCGCGCACGCGCGAGGCGAGCTCGGCCGCCTCCGTCGTGCGGGCGTCGGCGCCCAGGTCCTCCTCGAGCAGGCGCAGATAGTTGGCCATCCCCTCCAGGGGGTTGTTGATCTCGTGGGCGATGCCCGCCGCCATCCTCCCGACGCTCGCCAGACGCTCGTTGTGGGCGTAGCGGCGCTCGAGCTCGCGCAGCTGGCGCTGGTAGGCGTTCTCGGCTTCGAGCTCGCCGGCCCGCCGGGCCTGGCGCAGGGCGACCAGGCCGAGGGCCAGGGTGAGCAGGGCCACCGCCGCGGCGACGAACGTGGTGGTGGCGAGGCGCCCCGCGAGGGCCTCGACCGAGCTGACCAGACGGCGGCTTGGCTCGCGGCGCCTCAGAGTCCAGGCGATGGCCGGCTCCCAGCCGGGCGAGACGACCCCGGTGGTCACCACCACGGTCTCTCCTTCGACTGTCGAGGCCGCGGCGTCCGGCGCAGAGGCCGAGGGCACCGGCTCGAGCCGCAGCCGATCCTCGAAGCCCGGCACCGCGGCGTGGAGGATCTCCGCCGGATCGAGCACGACCTCGACTCGGCCCTGCCCCGGCTCCGAGCCCAGGGCCCAGCCGGTGCGCCAGCCCTTGACGTCGGCTCGGTTCGGCATCAGGACCGGGGCGCCCTCCCGCCTGCCAGCGATCAGGAGGAGGCGGCCCGCGCCGTCGAGCACTGCCAGCTCCTCCACCGCCGAATGAGAGGTCAGGAAGAGGATCGCCGAGCCTTCGAGATCGAGCCGGCCCCAGCGCCGCGCCACCGGGTCGGTCTCGGCGAGGATCGCCGTCGAACGCGCCAGGGGGGAAGCCTGGGCGAGGAAGATCAGGTCTCCCCGCAGCCCGGCGAGGGCCGCTTCCAGGGCTCGAGCGTGGGCCCGAGTCTGCCAGGCGAGGTCTTCGAGGGCCAGGCGCTCGGCCCCTCTCCGGCCGTCGTAGACGCTCCAGATCCCCGCGCCGTTGACCGCCAGCAGCAAGCCCAGGAGGATCAGGGTCAGCCGCCCGCCGGTGGTGGCGGGGCCAGCCAGGCGAGTTCCTTTCCGGGGCTCGAGCTTCAGGTGGACCTCCGAGGGGCAGGGGTGAGCCGATGGGTGACGCAATGCCCTTGCCACCCCGCAGAGGCCAATTCCGGCCCCTGGAGGGCTCCTCAGCCCCTGGTGATCATAGAACCTAAGGGCGGAGGTCACTCAGGCCACGATCGGCAGCCGAGAGCCAGTGATCTCCGCCTCATAGAGACTCTCTCTCTCGAGGGCGTTCATCTGGCACATCGGCACGGCCACCCACTCGCCGTCCCGCTCCACGGCCCCGCGGAAGGAGCAGGCGGCCAGGCGGTCTGTGACCTCCTGGCCCCCTTGCTCGACCTGCCCCGCGCTCATGAAGTTGTGCAGCACGACGTTGAAGACCCCCACCTCCCGCCTCGCGGCCCGCCAAAGCAGCTCGGGCAGGGAGAGGCGCTCCCGCTCGAGGCGCAACATCAGGTAGCGCCAGAGGCTGCGCAGCACCTCGGGATGGCGGGCGACCAGGACCGCCTTGCGCAAGAAAGCGGCGGCGACGCTCTCGCCGCGAGCGCCGACGCCGCCGAAGCGCTCCAGGATCTCCGTCCAGAAGGCGCGGCTATCGGGGTCGGAGGGGATCACGTTGATCACTCGCCCTTCCGGGAAGAGCACCAGCAGGCTGGTCATGTTGCTGCAATCGGGGTGGCCGAACCAGAGGTTGTCGCGCGCCAGATCGGTGCCCACACCCGCGCAGATCTCGCCCCAGACCTCCTCGGCAGTGACCGGCCGCGCCGAGAAGCGGGTGCGCCCCACGTCCGCCTCGGTCTGGAAGGAGATCAGCCGGAAGGCGTCGAGGTGGCGGCGATCCGAGCGCAGCCAGCGGAGGATCTCGCCGACCGAGCCCAGGTTCGCCTCGGTGACGGTCACCGTGTGCGCGGCGAAGAAGTCGATCCTCGTCTCCTTGCGCACCGACAGCAGGAGGTCGACGAAGGCCTCGCGCAGGGGGTGCAGGTCGGCCTCGCTGCGCAGCTTCCCGATCGGGTAGCCGGAACGACCGGCCATGGTGATGTCGATGTGGATGGCGAGCTTGCGCAGGCCGCCTTCGCGCACCAGGCGAGCCAGGAAGGTGGGGTTCTCGAGCAGCAGCTGGCCGTGGGTCATCAGCATGGGCACCACGCCGGCGTCGTTGGCATAGCGCACCACGGCGATCAGCTCTTCCGGACGGCCGGCCCGGAAGTAGGCGTCCACCACGTCCCCGCCGGTGATCTGCAGTCCCCCACCGGGCCCGAGCAGGCGCCGGTTGGCGTCGATCTGCGCCCTCATCTCCTCGAAGCTGGGCAGGGGCACGCGGTTGGCGTTCTTGGGCAGGTAGCAGTGGGTGCAGCCGAAGGAGCAGAAGGACGGTCCCAGGGTGTAGCCACAGTGGACGTGATGGCGGCCCACGACCTGCCAGGGGGTGCGCAATGCCTCGGGCAGCTCGTTCCAGCGGTCCGCGAGCAGGCCCCGCATCTCCGCCGGGATCGGTTCCTTGAGGATCGACATCCAGTCACGAATCACGCAGGCTCCCCCTCGGTCTTTGCCTTCCTGTACGAGGCTCAGAGCCGGTCGGATGGCGACCTCGCGCGGTCTGTGCCTTGCATTCTCCGGCCACCCCGACTCATCCGGACGGGTCCGGCGCCCGTAACCAGGTGAGCGCAAGGAGAACCCGGAATGCCCACCACCCATCGGACCGCCATCGTGCTCTCGATCCTCACTCTCGCCCTCACCCTGGCCCCCCACGCACGCGGGGCCGGCAAGCTCTCTCACTCGGATTGGACGCAAGTGCTGGCCAAGTATGTCGATTCGGCCGGTCGCGTCAACTACGCCGGGCTCGCTCGTGACCGTGCCACTTTCGACCGCTACGTCGCCACCGTCGAGAAGGTCAGCCCGAAGTCCAACCCCGAGCTCTTCGCCAGCCGCGAGGAGGCTCTCGCCTACTACTTGAACGCCTACAACGCCATGGTCTTCAAGGGGGTGCTCGCCCGCTTGCCCGGCGCCGACACCGTGTGGACCCCCTTCGGCACCGGCTACAGCTTCTTCGTCGGGATGACGATCAAGCTCGGCGGCACGGAGACCAACCTGAAGAAGCTCGAGGACGACGTGGTGCGCGCCGAGTTCCAGGACCCACGTGTGCACGCGGCCCTCAATTGCGCCTCGATCGGCTGCCCCAAGCTACCCCAGAAGGCCTTCGAGCCGGCTACGCTGGAGGCCGAGCTCGACGCCGAGATGCGCGAGTTCGTCAGCGAGTCGCGCAACTGCTCGGTCGAGACTACCCGGCGCCAGGTGAAGCTGTCGAAGATCTTCGACTGGTTCGCCGACGACTTCCTCTCCTACGAGCGCCGGCACGGCAACGCCAACCCGAACATCCTCGACTACGTCAATCGCTACCGGGCCGCCGGCCAGCAGATCCCCCGCGACTTCGCGGTCTCCTACCTCGAGTACGACAAGGGGCTCAACAAGCAGTAGCCCTGCCTCCCACGCCCCATCTCCCCACCCGCGCCCGATAGGCCTCGTAGGCAGGGCCGAAACGGGCAGCGAGGCTCTGCTCCTCGAAGCGCACGCCGACGACCACGTAGGCCGTCATGGCGATAGCGAAGAGCAGGTGACCGGCGCTCATCCGGGGCGTGGCCCAGACGCCGAGCAGGAAGCCCAGGTACATCGGATTGCGCAGCCGGGCGTAGAGCCCGCGGGTCACGAGATGGGGCTCCGGCAGGGGCCGCCGCCTTGCCCAGGCGACGGCCGGCGCGAGGCCGAAGAGCTGGAAGTGGCCGAGGGTCCAGGAGGCCACGAACGACAGGCTCCAGCCAAGGCAGAAGAGGCCCCAGGCGAGCCAGGCGAGAGGCGAGCCCGCGGGCAGCTGCCACACCAGGCCCGGCAGCGGTCGCCACTGCCAGATCACGAGGATCAGCGAGAGGCTGGCGATCAGGCCGTAGGCCGAGCGCTCGGCCCAGGCCGGGAGGCGCCCCAGCACGAGCCTCTTCAGGGGTCCACGGGCGAGCAGGCTATGGGGCAGGGCGAAGGCGGCCAGCAGGGCGAGATCCCAGACGGTGTCGAAGGGCAAAGATCCGGCCTCACCCCCGTCGATCGTCGTGCCCACCACCCGGTTGGCCAGGAAGCCGATCAGGTAGAAGATCGTGCGCACCGCCAGGAAGTAGCTGCCCCAGCCAAAGCACAGGGCGAGGGCTCGTGCGGCCCACGGCGGCCCACTTGCACTGTGCGAAGATCGCTCCATGCGATCGATCGTACCCTGGCGTCGCCCCCTGGCCCTGCTCACCGCGGTCGCCCTCTTGAGTGGCTGTGTTTCGACCCGTACGCGCAGCCACACCACGGGCGGCGACCGTCAGACGGGAGGAATCCAGGTCACCGTCTACCAGGACGACGACGCCCGCCGCGAAAGCCGGGTCGGTCCCCGTTTCATCGCCGGCGAGCTCGAGCGTCGCGCCGGCAAGGGCTGGGAGCCGGTATTCAAGGCCCTGTCGCCCCGCTGGACGGTGGTCTCCCTGCCGCCGGGCAAGTACCGGGTGCGTTTCACCGCCCGGCTGGACGAGTCCGGCCACGCCGTGCGTCTGGACGACCCCGGCAAGGTGGTGCGGGTCAGGAAGGGCGAGGTCGCCGAGGTCGAGACGGTGCTCGAGCACGTGCCCACGGGTTTGATCGTCGCCGGGGTGCTCACCGCCGTGGTGGCGGCCGTGCTGCTCCACGAGTGGCTGGGCGATCACGACCTGCCGCTGCCTGACCTGCCGCCCCTGCCCCACCTGGCGGACGCCGTCTTCCAGATCACCCTCGACGCCACCTACCTGGCGAGCGAGGTGCGCAGCGCTCCCTCGCTGCCGCCGGTGATGACCTCACACTTCCCAGAGACCGATGCGCTGGTGGCGGCCAAGCGGGTGCGGGTGGTCTTCGCCTCCTCCGAGCCCCTGAACCCCGACGACGTCGAGGCCCAGGGCATCACGGTGCTGGCCGAGGGCGCCGGCCTCCTGGCCGGCACCACCCGCTACGACCCCGAGCATTGGTGGGTGGTGTGGGAGCCCGCCGCGGACCTGCCCCGGGACGACCTCCTCCACGTCACCCTGGCCGCCGACGCCGCGGAAGACCTTGGCGGCAACGAGCTGCCGGCGCCGATCTCCTTCCAGTTCCGCACGGCGGAGTAGACCGGGTCCCCCTCCGGTCCCCTCTCCCCCCGCCAGGGGGAGAGGGTTAGGGTGAGGGGGTCTCGCCTCGGCCGGCCGCA
>JBIOYC010000187.1:0-31868 GCA_044869955.1 Thermoanaerobaculia bacterium
GAGAGGGTGGAGATCTGGGCCGATGGCAAGCTGGTCGCCGCCCTCACCGATGAGCCCTGGCAGGCCACCACCGACCTCGGCTACGACAACAAGCCCCACCGCCTCAAGGTGGTGGCGGTGATGGCGAACGGCCTCTCCCGTGAGGCCCTGCGCACCACGCCGATCGTGCAGGTGGACATGGAGCTGGCGGTCCAGCTCCAGCAGCTCTACGTGTCGGTGGGTGAGAACGCGGGGCGCGATCATCAGCTGGCACGAGACAGCTTCGTGATCCTCGACAACGGCACCCGGCAGAGCCTGGTGACCTTCGAGCGGGGAGAGGTGCCGATTACCGCGGCGATCCTCCTCGACGCCAGTCAGAGCATGCAGGGTGGCCGACTGGCCAAAGCTCTCGAAGGGGCCAGGGCCTTCGTCGACGGCCTGACCGAATTGGACAAGGCCTCGATCCTGCTGTTCTCCGACCGGCTGGTGCGGCGCACCGAGTTCGCCAGCGAGCCGGGCACCCTCCTCGCCTCCCTCGAGGGCGTAGAAGCACGGGGTGGCACCGCCGTCAACGATCACCTCTACCTGGCCCTCAAGGGACTGGAGGGGGAGCCGGGACGCCCCGTCGTGATCCTGCTCTCGGACGGAGCCGACGTGCACAGCGTGCTCTCGATGCGCGACGTGCTGTGGAAGGTGAGCCGCAGTCAGGCCCTGATCTACTGGGTCTTGCTCCAGGAGCAGGGGAAGGCCGGTGGCGACACCTTCTCCTCGGCCTGGCGGGACGGCGAGGCCACCCGCAAGGAGGCCCGAGCGCTCCAGGAGGCCATCGAGATCTCCGGCGGTCGGACCGTGAGCGTGCAGAAGCTCGAGGATCTCGCGGCTACCTTCAGCGAGATCCTGCGGGATCTGCGCGGACAGTACGTGCTGGGCTACTACCCGTCGAACTTGAGCGGCTCGCGCCGCTGGCACAAGGTCGAGGTGAGGGTCGAGGAGCCCGGAGTGCGCGTCCGCCACCGCGGCGGCTACTTCGACGAATAGCAGAGGGGCGGGTAAGATACCGCCCCATGGTAACCATCGACCTCACGGGCAAACGTGCCCTCGTCATGGGGGTCTCGAACAGCCGGAGCCTGGCCTGGGCGATCGCCGAGCGATTGCGCGACGCCGGGGCCACCCTCGCCTTCACCTATCAGGGCGAGCGGCTGCGCGAAGATCTCGAGAAGCTCACCGCCGGCCTCCCCGACGTCCGGCTCTATCCCTGCGACGTCGCCAACGACGGGGACCTCGCCACGGTCTTCGCCGATCTTCGCCAAGCCTGGGGGAGTCTCGATGCCGTCGTCCACTCGATCGCCTTCGCGCCGCGGGCAGCGATGGACGGGCGCTACATCGAGACCACCCGGGCGGACTGGCTGCTTGCCCTCGAGATCTCGGCCTACTCCCTCCTGGCCGTGGCGCGCGAGGCCGAGCCGCTGATGAGCCCCGGTGGCGGCCTGGTGACCCTGACCTATTACGCCGCCGAGAAGGTGGTGCCCAAATACAACGTGATGGGTGTAGCCAAGAGCGCTCTCGAGGCCACCGTTCGCTATCTGGCCTACGACCTCGGACCGCGCCAGGTGCGCATCAACGCGGTCTCCGCCGGCCCCGTGCGGACCGTGGCCGCACGCAGCATCCCGGGCTTCATCAAGATGTTCAAGAAGGTGGGTGAGGCCTCGCCCCTGAAGCGCAACGTCACCCACGAAGAGGTCGGGGACCTGGGGCTCTTCCTGCTCTCGCCGCTCGCCAGCGGGATCACCGGCGAGACGGTCTACGTCGACGCCGGCTACCACGTGATGGGGATGCAGCTCGAGGAGACCGAGGGCGGCAGTGGGGAGTAGGGGTTGACGGCACCGTCGAGCCCCTGGCGGGCCCTGGTCCCGCCCGCCCTGGCAGATCGACTGGTCGCCCTCCGGCGGGAGCTCCACCGCTACCCGGAGCTCTCTCTCGAGGAGCATGCCACGGCAGCCCGGCTGGAGGCGGCGCTCGGACCCCTCGCACCGGCCGAGCTCATCCGGGTGGCCGGAACCGGCGTGGTCGCCCGCATCGCCGGTCGCGACCGTGGCGCGCCGGTGGTCGCCCTGCGCGGTGACATCGACGCTCTGCCGATCACCGAGGAGACCGGCCTCGACTTCGCCTCGCAGAGCCCCGGACGGATGCACGCCTGCGGCCACGACGTCCATGCCGCCTGGGCGGTCGGCGCGGCGGCCCTGCTGGCCGACAGACCGCCGGCGGGGGACGTGCTGATCGTGCTGCAACCCGCCGAGGAGCTGGGGCGAGGAGCCCTCGCCGTCCTCGAGAGCGGGGTGCTCGACGGGGTCGGGGCGATCTTCGGGGGTCACGTCGACCGGCGCTACGAGGTGGGGGAGGTGGTCGCGGACGAGGGGTCTCTGGCGGCCTCCTGCGACTCCTTCGAGATCGAGCTGGTCGGCGCCGGCGGCCACGGCGCCCGGCCGCAAGAGGCGCGGGACCCGGTGGTGGGTGCCGCGGCCGTGGTGCTGGCCCTGCAGACCATCGTCGCCCGGCGGCTCGATCCAACCCGCTCCGGAGTGGTGACGGTGGCCCGGCTGCGGGCCGGAGAGGCCCTGAACGTCATCCCCGAGCGGGCTACCCTGGGCGGGACCCTGCGTGCCCGGTCCGCCGGCGATCGCGAGCTGATCCGCGACGAGCTGGTCCGGATCGCCACCGCGACGGCTGCGGCCCACTCCCTCGAAGCCGAGATCCGCTTTCTCGACGGCACGCCACCCGTGATCAACGCCGCCGGGCCGGTGGCGTGGGCCCGCCGAGCCGTCGGCAACCTCGAGCCCGCTCCGAGGCTGATGCCTCTCGCTCAACCGATCATGGCCAGCGAGGATTTCGCCTTCTACCTCGAGAGGATGCCGGGTTGCTTCCTGCGCATCGGTGCGCGCGAGCTGGGAGGGGACTACGTCTCGGCGCACTCGCCGCGCTTCTTTCCGGCGGAAGAGAGCCTCTTCATCGGTGCCGCGGTCCTCGCCGAGAGCGCCCGGACGGCGAGCGAAGCCCTCGCCCACGGCACCGGCGTCCCGAGTGGATCCCCGCTGTCGCGGGGATGACAGCCGAGAGAGCCGGGTGCGGGTGCTTCGACGCGGGGGCTACTGCGGCCGGATCCGCTGGCGGACCAGGCGGAGGGCGAGATCGAGGTCGATGGTCTCGGAGAGCCCGAGGTGGCGGGCCACCTGCCACTCCGTCTCGTCGCTCTCCCGGAAGAAGAGCAGTCCGTCCTCCTGCTGGCTCCAGGCGACGATGGCACGCCGCCCGTCGGCCGCGAGGTAGAACGATGCCTCACCCGCTCCCACCAGGGGAGCCGGCAGGTTGGCGACCGGCCGCAGCCAGATGGCGTGCAGGATGCCGGGGCGCAGCTCCGAAGGGGGCTGGAGGAGGACGGTCCCCGGCGTCTCCGACGTCGGGCCGAGGTCCCCCGGCTCGCCGAGGCTGCGGGCGCCGATCTCGATCATGTGGGCTCGGATCCGCTCGGCGAAAGCCGGCAGATGCCCCTCGTAGGCCCCGCCCAACTTGCGGATCGAAGCCGAGAGATCGTCCGCCAAGTAGCTCAGCAGAGCGGGGTGGAGGCGGAAGCCGATCTCGATCATGTGGGCGCGGATGCGGTCGGCGAAGACCCCCAGGGAGTCGGGCTGGAAGAGGTCGCCATGGATCTCCATGTCGAGGCGGACCTCTTCGGCCAGCTGGGAGAGCTCACCCACGACCACGCGGATCTCGAAGGTGAGGAAGCGATGCGTCGCGGAGCCGACGAAACCGACCACCACCGAGTGAGAGTCGCGCCCCGGCTCCAGGCGGATCACCCGGGCCAGGGCCTGCGGCAGCGTATTGCCGGGCTCGGCGAGGGGATTGGGGTCGAGCACGCTCAGGTTGTAGACGTGGTTGGCGCCCAGGTAGGCGCCGTCCTCGAGCAGGATCGGGGTGTAGAAGACCTGCTCGAGGGTGCGGCTCTGCTCCCACCACGCCACGTGCAGCACGCTGCGCAGGTGCGGCACGAGGTTGCCCTCGGCGTCGGGGACGCTGTAGGTGTCCCGAGTGATCACTACCTGGGGCGTGCCCTTCAGGGGATCGGCGTCGCCGGTGACCTCGACCACGCCGGACCAGGCTCCCTGCCGGTACCAGGCGAGGTTGACCCGGGACTGCTGATCCGTGCGCCGGCTCTCCCAGACCACGAAGAGGCTCTGGGAGGAATCCTCGACCACCAGGGCCGGGGGTCCCTCGGACTCCGGTCCGCCCGTGTCCGGCACCAGCAGCCGCTCGGTGGCGACCCCGGGGCGCAGCACGTCGATGGCGAGGACGGGATTGCGCGCGGCGGTGCCGGAGCAGGTCTTGAAGAGATCGCGGCAGGCACCGAGCTGAGCCAGGTAGATCTCACCGTTCGAGGACAGGGCCGCCTCGTGACCGGGGTCGGCAGCCGCTGCCAGACCGCCCGGGGGGGCGAGGAGGAGAGCGAGAAGGAGCAAGGTCTGGATGACACGCATGACGGTCGCTTCTCTCAGGCCTTGAGGTTGATCATGTTCTGGACGTCGAGCAGGAGGAGCAGATCGGCGACGTTGGGCGCGCCGGGGTAGAACTCCTCTTGCAGACGATTGAAATAGAAGCGGGCTGCGAAGGCGTTGCCGGCTCCCTTCTCGGCCTCACCGAGGACGAAGAGCACGTACTTGATCGTCGAGCGGTCGTCCACCCCCTCGGCCAGGCCGAGGCTGCGTCGCCCGTGGCGGAGCGCCTCGCGCCAGCGACCGGCGAGCAAGTAGGTGTAGGCCAGGGTCAGCCGGGCGATGGCCTCGTAGGAGCGGGCGCCGAGGCGCCGGCAGATCCGTACGCTCTCGAACAGGGCCGGGAAAGCGCGCTCCAGACGGCCCTTGCAGGCGTGGCAGTAGCCGAGGTTGTCGAGCACGATGGCGCGGCGCAGGTGCGCGTCGGCCGGCAGCTGGCGCATCGAAGCCTGGAACTCGTGGAAGGCGCCCTCGAAATCGCAGCGGAGCAGCATGAGGTTGCCGAGCAGGTTGTGGCTGGCGGCGAGCTGCTCGGGCTGATCGAGGTCGGCGGCGTGGCGGCGGGCGATTTGGGCGTAGAACAGGGCCTTTTCGGAGTCACCGTCGACGTCGTAGGCGCGGGCGAGGGTATAGGAGGCCAGGAACGAGGTCTCGGTGTCACCGGCCTTGAGCAGCAGGCGGCGTAGCTCCGGCTTGACCTCCGCGGCCCGTCCGATCTCGACCAGCACGCTCGCGCGACCGCAGAGGGTGCGGTCGACGAGCACCGGCTCGGCGAGCTCGCGGGCGAGCTTCAGGGCTTCTTCGAGGAGCTCCAGGGCCCGGTAGAGCTCACCGGCGTGGATGGCCTGCCAGGCCTGGTCTTTCAGCTGATCGTATCGGTCCGCGGACTGGCTGCTCATGGTCTCCCCCGCTCGTCCGGGAAACGCGGTGCCGCCAGGGATGATTCCCTCAAGCCCTGCCGGGGTCGAGCCCGGCTGGCGATCAGGTGGCGGATCTCGTCCTGGTCCGAGCCGGGCAGCGAGTTGAGCTGCTGCATGATCAGCACCTCACGCGGCCCGACGGTCCCGGGGCGGCTCTCTTCGAAGAACTCGGTGACGCTGACGCGGAACTCCGCGAGCATGCGGAAAAGGATGTCGAGGCTGACGCGGTACTCGCCGCGCTCGATCCGCGAGAGATCCGACTGTTGAATACCGACGCGCTGGGCGAGGTCGTTCTGGGTCAGCTTGCGCTCCTTGCGGAGCTGGCGGATCTTGCGGCCGACGAGCTCGACCTGCTGAGTTCGAGAAGAGGGCATCGCGCTCCTGCCTTGCGGAAGTGGGAGGACCTTGGTTCGGTCGTGGCGCGATGCTACATCAGCATGCCGGGAGCGTCAAGGCTGGGCGAGAGGCCATGGTACGATCTCGTCTCGACCATGCCAGACTCCCGCTCCGCCTCTTCGTCTGATCGCCCCAGCCCGCTCACCAAGGTCTTCGTCCTCGACACCTCGGTGATCCTCTACGACTCCACATCGATCGACAGTTTCCAGGAGCACGACGTCGCCGTCCCCTTGACCGTGCTCGAAGAGCTCGACCAGTTCAAGAAGGGCAACAACGTCTTGAACCTCCACGCTCGGGAGTTCGTCCGCCAGCTCGATCGGCGCTCCCAGCACCACGACCTGCGCGACTGGATCCCCCTGGACGGGGATGGCCGCGGGCGGATGCGGGTGATCACGGACGAGGGTGAGGGGGACCAGGCCGGCTCGGCTTTCGGCAACCGCAAGAACGACCACCGGATCCTGAACGCCGCCCTGGCCCTGGCGCGGACCGAGGCCGGCCGGCGGGTGATCCTGGTCAGCAAGGACATCAGCCTGCGGGTCAAGGCGCGGGCCCTCGGGGTCGAGGCCGAGGACTACGAGACCGTGCGCATCGCGGACGCCGGTCGGCTCTACCGCGGCCGCAGCGAGCTCGACGTCGACGACGGCGCCATCGACCAGCTCTTCCTCTCGGGCTCGGTCGGCCTGGAGGCGATCGGTCTCGCCGAGCCGCCGCCGGCCAATCACTACTTCATCTTGCGCGGCAGCACCCGTTCGGGCCTGGGTTGCTACAACGCCCGCACCAAGGCGGTCGAGAGGGTGGTCAAGATGGGGGCCTACGGCATCCAGCCGAGGAACGCCGAGCAGACCTTCGCCCTCCACGCCATCCTCGACCCCGACGTGCAGCTGGTCAGCCTCTCTGGCCCGGCTGGCACCGGCAAGACCCTGCTCGCCATGGCCGGCGCGCTGGAGCAGCGCCGCCGGTTCCGCCAGGTCTACCTGGCACGGCCGATCGTGCCCCTGTCGAACAAGGACATCGGCTATCTGCCGGGCGACATCCAGTCCAAGATCGGCCCCTACATGCAGCCCCTGTGGGATAGCCTGGGGGTGATCAAAGACCAATTCGACGAGGGTCACAAGGAAGCCAAGCGCATCGACGAGATGACCCAGTTGGGCAAGCTGCACGTCGTGCCGCTCGCCTACATCCGTGGCCGCAGCTTCTCGAACATCGTCTTCGTGGTGGACGAGGCACAAAACCTGACACCCCACGAGGTGAAGACGATCATCACGAGGGCCGGAGAAGGTACTAAGATCATCTTCACCGGCGACATCTTCCAGATCGACACGCCCTATCTCGATGCCGAGAGCAACGGCTTGTCGTACCTCATCGACCGGCTGCGAGGTCACGAACTCTATGCGCACGTCAACCTGGACAAGGGAGAGCGCTCCGAGCTGGCCAACCTGGCGAGCCAGCTCCTCTAGCCTGCCGCGGAGGGAGGGCGGCAGGCGCGCTCCACGAGCCCTCGCGGCCACGGCCGTGCTCCTCTTCCTCCTCGCTTCCACCGAGGGGGCTCGGGGCGAGTGGTTGACGGTGCCGATCTCCGGCGCCGGCGGTGCCACCGAGTCGATCCTGGTCGTCGACCTCAAGAACGGGGTGGTGCTGGAGGCCGAGCCCCGGCGGTCCGGCGAAGCCTTCCGCGTGCAACGCCTCGAGACCAACCTCTTCGTGGAGATCGGTCGCTCCCTCGACGAGCCGGCCCTGCCCGGCGAGCTCTTCCTGTCGCCGCTGCGGGACTTCGGGGGCCGAACTCGCAGCTTGATCTTCCTTGAGACTCCCACCGGCTTCGGTGCCCTGGTGACCAAGCTGCGCCAGGGCACCCGGCTGGGCGAGCTCAAGGCCGTGGCGGGACGGCCGACGGCGGCGATCGCTGCCCCGGACGCCAACTTCTCCCTGATGGTGCGCGAGGTGCCCTCGCGGCGCCGCCTCTTCGCCTACGTCGTCCACGGCGGCACGGGCAAATGCCTGCGGCTCGAGCTCGACTCCGACGGCACGGCCGAGGGTGCCGCCAAGGACTGTGGCCTCCTGCCGCGGCTCAGGCTCGGCTCCGGGCAGGCGGGCCTGCAGTACGAGGGTGGCGAGATCTCGGGCTATCTGCTGGTCGACGGCACCGACGGCGCCATCTACCGGGTGCTGTTCTCGACCGACCGGCCCGACGCGGTGAGCGTGGTGCGCTCCGGAGTCAACCTGGTCGAGCTCTTCGGGGCGGCCGACGTGGGCCCACGGCCCTTCCTGGTGGTGCCGGTGCATCGCTCCGGCGGCGAGACCTCCCTCGCCCTCGCCCTCGACCCGGTGACCAAGCGCATGGCCCTGTTGACCGGCCTGGGGGTGGGGGAGACCCTCACCGGGCGGCTCCTGGGTCCCACTCTCGGCTCCTACCTGGACCTCGAGAACAAGTCGCCGAGCTGGCAGGCCGTGCAACGGATCAGCTCGAACGGCGAGACGCAGGGGATCTGGCTGTTCGAGAACGGCACCCAACGCATCGTGCTCATCGAGTCCCCGGGCAACCCCGCGGAGCTCAGCCTGCGCCGGGTCGAGATCCTCCAGTAGCCCCGGCAGCCCCTCTCGTCACGGCACCGCCACGCGGCTGCCGCAGCCCCACCAAGCGGTTACGGCAGCATGGTCTGGCCGATGACCGCCCCCTTCCTGACCCGCCGTGAAGCTCTGAACGCCGACCTCGGCGGCATGCCGAGCCCGTTCGGGCGGCTGGCGATGCGCGCGGTGGCCCTGCTCTTCGGCCCCCTGGTCCAGGTCGACGGGCGGGCGGGGCTGGCGGAGGTACCGGGTCCGGCGATCTTCGTGCTCAACCACAACAACACCTTCGAGTGCTGCGTGGTGCCAGGTCTCCTGATGGCCGCGCGACAGGGCCGGCCGGTCTCCTTCCTGGTCGACTGGATGTTTCTCCGACTGCCCCTGATCGGTCGCCTGATCCGCTGCATCGACCCCATTCCCGTCTACACCAAGCCAGCCCGCTTCCATCTGTGGGAAGGCCACCGCCAGGCGCGCCGGGCCCGCTCGGCCCTCGGGGGGGCCCTCGAGCGTCTGGCCGCCGGAGGGAGCGTGGGGGTCTTTCCCGAAGGCACTCGCAACGGCAGCCCCCTCCAGCTCGAGCGGGGTCGTGCCGGCCTCGGCCACCTGGTCCTGGCGACGGACGTACCGGTGGTGCCCATCGGCATTGTGTTCCCCGCGGCCCGGCGGCTGGGGCGAACGCCGCGCATCGGCCGCATCCACCTGCGCATCGGCGAGCCGATGGGCTTTCTGAGCGAGAGGGCAGCGCTGCCGCCGGAGGACCGCCGAGAGACCGCCCGGCGGGCGGCGGCGGTAGTGGCCCAGGTCATGGCCAGCCTGGCCGAGCTGTGTGACAAGGCCTATCCCTTCGAGCCGGCGGGACGCAGCGAGGAACCGCTCGCCGCGGTCGGCTCGCTTCCTTCGAGTCCGAGGAGGAGAGCATGCGTCGAAGCGACATCACCACCGTGAAGGTCCTCTCGGAGGCCGACCGAGCCTCCGCCGTCACCGTCCTCGCGCGGGTCTATCGCGAGGAGAAGAAGTGGCTCTCCGACGTCGACCTGGAGATCCCGGTCGACGGCGGCGGCCATCGCACGTCCTGGTTCCTGACGCGGGTGAAGGGCGAGCCGGCGGGGGTGATCCGGCTGTGCTACGACCCCCCTCTCGAGGCCCCGGCGGAGCTCGACTTCCACTTCGAGCAGGAGGTCGACCTCGCCGGCATGGCCGGCAGCGGGCGCTTCGTCGACATCGGGCGCTTCATGATCCTGCCGCAGTACCGCAGCCGCATCCCGGTGGTGCTACAGCTGATGAGCGCGGCGGTGCGCGAGGTGGTGGACCGCGGCTACACCCACTTCATCACCGACGTCTTCGAGAGCGACCCGCACTCGCCCCTGCGCTTCCACACCCGGGTCCTGGGCTTCGAGCGCATCGGCACCCACCGTTTTGGTGAGCTGGCCTACGAGGGCCGGCGCATCGTGCTGGTGCTCGACATCGCGCGCGCCTACCTCAAGCTCAAGGCGCGCAAGGACCGGGTCTTCCGTGAGCTGACCGGCGGCCTCCAGGAGATCCTGGACGGGTTGGCGGCCCGCCGCGGACTGCAGCCGGCGGCCTGAGCTCGCGGCTCAGCCGTGCGGGATCGAGGCCTCGGCGCTGCGGGGCTCGGGGACGATGTGGAGATACGGGTTCCACCTCACCAGCAGGTGGAAGAGCCGCACGATCAGCCGGTGCCGCCAGCTGAGCTCCAGACGCCCACCCAGGAAGTGGGTCAGGGGGCGTTGGAAGAAGTCCACTGGATTGAAGAAGATCCGGGCAAACTGGGGCTTGTAGAAGGCGCGGATCAGCTCGAAGTACTCGGTGGACCAGCGCCGCATCTTCTTCTCGTACGGCGCCAATGTGGCCTCGGCGAGGGGCAGCCCGCGAGCCATCTGGTCGGCGAGCAGGGTGCCGGCCAGCTCGCCGCTGCGCAGGGCGAGCAGCACACCGGTGGAGAAGACCGGGTCGAGGAAGGTGGCGGCATCGCCCACCAGGGCCCAGCCAGGACCGACGAAGCGGCGGGCGGTGTAGCTGAAGTTGGCCACGGTGTGGACTCCGGTGACTTGCTCGGATCCCTCGAGCCAGCCCGCCAGCCAGGGCGAGTTGGCGATCATCGAGGGCAGGAAGTCCTCGGCCTTCTGCTCGGAGCTCTTCCAGAGCTGGTGATCGACCACACAGCCGACGCTGGCTCGGTCCTCCGAGAGAGGGATGTGCCAGTACCAGCAGCCCCCCCCGAAGACCAGGGTAATGTGTCCCTCCTCGCGGCCGCTGCGCCGCCGCCCGCCGCGGAAGTGGGCGAAATGAGCAACCTTCTTCAAGTCCTGGGCGCTCTGCCGCAGATTCAGGCGACGGGCCAGGAACGAGCCCTGCCCCGAGGCGTCCAGCACCCAGCGGGCGTTGAGGACGAGGTCGTCGCCCTCACCGCTCCTGACCGTGACCCGGCACTTCTCGGCCGCCAGCTCGGTGTCGACCACCGCGTGCTCCTCGAGCACCTCCGCGCCCGAGGCCGCTGCGTGGCGCAGCAGGATGTGGTCGAACTTCGACCGCTCGACCTGGTAGGCGTAGGTGAAGGGAGGCTTGAGCAGGCGCCCGAAGTCCACCTCCGAGCAGGCCGAGCCGTCGTTGGCCATGAAGTATGCGCCGTACTTGAGGACGAAGGAGCCGTCGGCGACCTTCTCGGTCAGGCCCAGGCGGGCGAGCACTGCGGCCTGGTAGGGCAGGAGGGACTCCCCGACGTGGAAGCGGGGAAACCGCTCCCGTTCGCACAGAATCACCCGCGCACCCCGGCGGGCGAGGACGGTGGCGGCGGCGCTGCCGGCCGGACCGCCACCGATGACGACGACGTCACAGGTCTTCTCGATCGACTCACTCAAGGCTCGGCCCTCGTGAGCGCCCAGCTACGCAGCCGGGCGCGATCCAGTTTCCCGCGTTCGGAATAGGGTAACGCGGAGATCCAGCGGATGTCGCGGGGCGCCAGCCCGGCGGGCAAGCGCGAGGCGGGTAGGGGGCCTCCCTCTCCGACCAGGAAGGCCACCAGGCGGTCGCCCCTCACGGCGTCGGCGAGCCCCACCACGGCGGCTTCGGAGACCCCGGGCAGGGTGCGCAGGGCGCCCTCGACGGCGATGGCGGAGACTCGCCGCCCGCCGACGTTCAACAGGTCGGCCACCCGACCGACCAGCCGCAGTCGGCCCTCCGCGGTCCACTCGCCGCGGTCACCCAGGCAGACCTTGCGCTCGATCCGCGGCGGGTGGCCGAGCCAGGCGCTGAAGTTGGCGGCGGAGTCGACCTCGATGCGGCCTCCCTCGCCGAGCCTGACCTCGACCCCGGGCAGGGCCTGGCCCACCGTCCCGGCCGCCTCCGAAGCCTCGGGGTCACGCTCGAAGCTGATGCCGCCGGTCTCGGTCGAGCCATAGAACTGGTGGACGGCGTGGCCCGAGCGCTCGCGGAAACTGCGCGCGAACTCCGGCGCCAGAGGGCCGCCGGCCGAGATCACCTGCCGCAGGGCCAGGCCCTCCGGCCACTCGGTCTCGGCCAGGGCTCGCACCATCGGCGGCACGGCCGGGAAGAAGGTCGCCCCGCTCTCGGCCAGGGCCTTCAGCAGCGCCTGGGGGAAGAAGGCCGGCTCGAGGATCAGCGGCGTGCCGAGCACCGCGAGGGAGAGCACGCCGCTGTCGAAGCCGTACGAGTGGGAGAGGGGAATGGCGATCAGCACCCGCTCGCGGCGGTCGAGGCCCATGCCCCGGCCGATGTGGGAGATGCCGGCGAGCAGGGCCTCCTCGGTCAGGCAGATCCCCAGCGGATCGCCGGTGGAGCCCGAGGTCAGCTTGACCAGGGCGTAGGGGCTGACTTCGGGTGGAGCGACGCCCTCGAGGACGATCTCGCGGGTATCCGCGCCGGGGCTGTCGTCGGCCACGACGAGGCGGCCGATCTCCAGCCGGCGACACAGGGCCACCTTGTCCGGTTGGGCGAGGGAGCTGTCCATCGCGGCCATCACCGAGCCGCGCCGGCGCAGGGCCAGGAAGAGCTCGAGGAAGGCGACCCGGTTGCCGGTGGCCACCGCGACCAGCTCACCTGGGGCGCTGTCGAGGCGCTCGGCCCGGGCCTCGACCCGCTGGGCGAGCTGGCGGAAGCTCAGCTCCAGCCCTTCGCCGCGAGACCACACGGCGAGCGCTTCGGGCTCGGCGCCGCACTGCTCTTGGAAAGAGTCGAGAAGGGAGCTCATGGGGAAGAACGGCAGACTCTGCGGAACGTACCGAGAATACCCGATGAGGCGGTGCTTTGGAGCAGATCAGCCGCTGAGGCTGCGGGCGAAGCGCTCGACCGACTCGAGCACCAGCTCCCAGGCCGGCTGGTCGGGGTCGAGGAGCTCGTGGCCCCCGGGGACCTCGACCAGCTCCACCGGGCCAGGGATCCGATCGAGCAAGGCCCGGGTGCGAGCCGTCGGCGTCACCTCGTCCTCGCGGCCCTGGAGACAGAGCACCGGTGCTCGCACCTTGCGCGCGGCCTTGAAGGCGGATCGACCGACGGCCTCGAGCTCGGATAGGGCCCGCGCCGGGAGGGTCAGCTCGCGCAGGAACCTCTCGCTCTCGGGATCGTCCGGGTCGAGGTCGGGAAAGGCCGCGGAGATGCGCTGGCGGGAAGCCGGGGAGCTCAGGTCCATCTTGGCGAAGGGCCGGTGGTCCGGCAGCAGGAACTGCAGCACCGGCACCAGCGGTTGCACCCAGCCGTCGAGGAAGCGATGGAAGGGAGCGAGGAGCACCACTCCCGCCGGCGGCTGGCGCACCGCCTCGAGCAGGGCGAGGGCACCCCCCAGGGAGTAGCCGACCAGCACCACCGGCCCGGTGGGGTCCGGCAGGGAACGCCGCGAGCGCTCCACCTCGAGCAGCCACTCCCGGTGCCGGTGCTCACCCAGCTGAGAGATCTCGGGGCCGAAGCCCGGGAGGAGAGGGCCGCTGACGGTCCAGCCCAACTGGTGGAAGAGGCGGGCCAGCGTGCGCATCTCGCGCGGTGTGCCGGGGAAGCCGTGGATCAGGACGGCGGAGCCCCTGCCGGCGCCGAAACGCAGGAAGGCCTGATGCTCGAGACCGGGGTAGGGAGTCAGATCCATCCGTTCGGCGAGGGCGGCGACGGCAGCAACCAGATCGGGGTGATCAGGAACGGCTCTCCAATACATCTGCTAGTGCCCGAGAGGGCCAAAGCGTGTCGCCGACCACTGGAGGAAACGTAGAAACCGCGAGGAAGTTTCCCGCCACGCTCCGGGCCGGAAGGGCGGCGGCCGTTCAGGGGGCCGGATCCCCCGCCGGGGCGGGGCGGGCGTCTCCCGGCAACCCCGGCTGCACCAGCTGCTCCCGCCCGGAGGCTTTCTTGGCCGCGGCCACCAGCTCGCGGACGTCGGCGAGGAGCTTGCCGGCGTCGTAGAGGATGCCGTCCTTGACCGTGAAGCGGACGCCTCCCACCCGCGTCGGCCAGCCGTCGGCGCCGATGCGGATCGCGCCCGTCCCGTAGAGGACCTTGAGGTCCGCGAGGGGGTTCTCGGCCACGACCACCAGGTCGGCGAGCTTGCCCGGCTCGATCGAGCCCAGGCGGTCCGCCGCGCCCAGGGCCTCGGCTCCGGAGAGGGTGGCGGCGCGGAGCACCTCCAGGGGGTGGAAGCCGGCCTCGAGCAGCAGCTCGAGCTCGCGGACGTAGTCGAAGCCGTAGAGCTTGTAGATGTAGCCGCTGTCCGAGCCGGTGGTCACCCTCCCGCCACGGTTCTTGAAGTCCTCCAGAAAGCTCATCCAGAGCCGGTAGTTGTGTCGCCAAGCGACCTCGTCGGCCGTGCTCCAGGCGAACCAGAAGGAGCCATGGGCGTTGCGGTTGGGGCGGTAGAAGTCCCACAGCGACGGCAGGGTGTACTCGTCGTGCCACTCGGCCCGGCGGGCCCGCATCAGGTCGCGGGTGGCCTCGTAGATGGTCAAGGTCGGATCGATGGTGAAGTCGAGCCGGATCAGCTCGTCGATCACCGCGTTCCAGCGGGCGCTGCCCCGCGGCGCGGCCTGCCGCCACAGCCGTCCGGCCTGACCGAAGCGGTGCTGCTCGTCGCTGTAGTTGTAATCGACCGGGTAGTCCTGGACGGTACGGTCCTCGAACAGGGCCTCGGGCAGGCCGTACCAGTGCTCCATGGTGGTCAGACCCCAGCGGGCGGTGTCCAGCACGTCGACCCGGGCGACGTCGAGCTGGGCGTGGTGGCAGGCCGTGCGCAGCCCCCGAGCCCTGGCCTCTTCGATCGCCGCCCGCATCACGTCCGGCCGATAGCCGAAGAACTTGAAGCCGTCCGCGCCCTGGGTCGCGGCGTCGGCGATCCACTTCCGAGCCTCCTCCGCCGAGGTGAAGGGGGCGTCGCGGCCCTGGCCGAAGACCAGGTAGGCGAAGATCCGCGGCGCGGTGATCTCGTTGGCGGCGCTCTTCGCACGGTGCTCGACGCAGAAGTCGAGGCCGTTGCCGCAGCCGGGGTCACGTACCGTGGTGATGCCGTGAGCCAGCCAGAGCTTGAAGACGTACTCGGCGGGGGTGCCCTGCTCCTTGCCGCCGATGTGGCCGTGCAGATCGATGAATCCGGGCAGGACGTAGTGGCCGGCGAGGTCGATCTCGCGGCCTCCCTCGCCGAGGGGTGGGCGCTTGCTGGCGTCGATCGGCGCGCCGGGGTTGCCAACGCTGACCACGTCCTTGATGCGGTTGGCCTCGATCACCAGGTCCACGGGGCCGAAGGGCGGCGCCCCGGTGCCGTTGATCACCATCACGCCGCGCAGGATCAGCCGCGGGTAAGGGCCCTCGCCCTCGGCTCGGGGCGGGGCGGCCTGGATAGGCTCGGGCGCCTTGGCCGCCAGCGGGGAGCTGGCGGCGATGGCGAGCAGGCAGGCCAGGGACAGAGGCAGCAGGGCTCGGCGCATAAGGCTCCTGGGAATGCGAAAGAACCGGCAGCCGGGTTCTACCAGCGCTCGACCCGGAAGGCAAGAGCCCGCGCTTCGCTCTATCATGCCGCCTGTGCGCTCCCTCTCTGCGCTTCGCGGGCTGGCCCTGGCCTGCTGGCTGTTCGGCGCCGTCCCCTGCCTCGGCGAGCTGCCGAGCGCCCGGGACTCGTGGATCGAGGTCGAGACGGCGAACTTCGAGCTGCTCTCGAACGCCGACGCCCGCAAGACGGTCGAGATCGCCCAGCGGCTCGAGCGCTTCCGCCAGGTGCTGGCCCTGCTCAAACCCGGCCTGCGCCTGACCTCACCGCTGCCGACCTCGATCCTGGTGTTCAAGAGCGACCGCTCCTTCACCCCCTACAAGCGCTCGGACGGCCAGCCGCACGAGGACCTCGTCGGCCGCTTCATCACCGACCGTTGGGGCAACATCATCGCCCTGAACGCCTATCCCCCGCAGGGCAGTGGCTTCGAGGTGGTCTTCCACGAGTACGTGCACTTCTTCGCCCGCCACAACTTCCCCCACTTGCCGCTGTGGGCCAACGAGGGCCTGGCGGAGTACTACTCGAGCTTCTCCGAGGTGGGCTCGGATCTGGTGATCGGCGCTGCGATCCCACGCCACATCGCCACCCTGCGCCGCCAGGACTTCATCCCCTTCGAACGCCTGTTCGCGATCGGGCCCAGCTCGCCGGAGTACAACGAGGGGGACAAGAAGGGCATCTTCTACGCTCAGTCGTGGGCCCTGATGCACTACCTGATGTCCGGCCCCGAGGACCGCCGCCGGGCGGCCGGCGAGCTGCTGCGCCGTCTCTCGGAGGGTGAGCCCGCCCTGGAAGCGACCCGACTCTCGCTGGGCATCACCCTCGCCGAGCTCGAGGCCCGGCTGCGCGGCTACGTCAACGGCCGGCACTTCGAGAGCCTCCAGCTGCGGGCGGCCCTCCTGGAGCCCCTGGCCGAGCCCAGGGTGGCTCCGGTGACCCGGGCGCGGGCGCTGACCGCCCTCGGTGACATGGCGGCCCGCAGCGCCGACCTCGCCGGGCAGCCGAGCTCCCTCGCCCAGGAGCACTTCCATGCCGCCCTGGCCGAGGCGCCGGGCAACGCCGAGGCCCGCGCGGGCCTCGGCCGCCTGGCCCGCCAAGCCGGGCGCGAGGCCGAGGCCGAGCGTTTGCTGGCCGAGGCCGTGGCGCTCGGCTCGACCAGCCCGGTGCCCTATCTGGACTATGCCGACCTCCTGCTCGATCGGGTGGAGAGGTCCGGTGCGGACCGCCGCGAGGCCGCAGCGTCCGCGGACGTCCTCGCCGCCCGTAGGGCCCTGGAACGGGCGCTGGAGCTGGCCCCCGAGTACGGCGAGGTCCATCTGCTGCTCGGGCTTTCCTACTTCTCTGAAGGCGCTGCCGGGCGGCCCGGGATCTCGCACCTCGAGCGCGCGGCGGCCCTGCTGCCCGAGCGGGGTGAGATCGTCTACAACCTGGCCATGCTCCAGCTCAACGCCGGCGAGATCGAAGCCGCCCGCGAGGTGGTCGAGAAGTGGCTCAGCCGCCTCGACCGGCCGGACCTGCTGGCTCCGGCGCGAGAGGCGGTGGAGCGGGCGCACTGGATCGAGGAGGCTCGCGAGGCCGGCGAGGCCGGCCGGCTGGAAGACGCGGTGGCGGCGTGGCGCCAGGCGATCGAGGCGACCCGAGACCCGGCGGAGAAGAGCGCCCTCGTCGATCGCCTCGCGGACTTCGAGCTCCAGGTCCGGGTGTCCCGCGACGTCGAGGTCTACAACCGGGCCGTGGCCCTGGTCAACCGCGGCCAGCTCGCGGAGGCCCTGGCGCTGCTCGACGAGCTGAGCCGCCGGGTGGCGGACGCCGACCTCTCGCACGCCGTGCGCTCGCTGCGCGACCAGCTGCGCGCCGCCCTCGCGGAGGAGCCTTAAGCCTTGGCGTGGACCTTGAGGGTCTGACCGATGAAGGTCAGCAAGCTGCGCAAGCGGTCGTAGTCGGGGTGGCGCAGGCGGAACCAGACGTTCTCGAGATAACCCAGCCGCATCGGCTTGGTGGCGGAGCCGAGTCGCGGCAGGCTCGCGGCGAAGACGAACTGCCCGCACTGGCGAGACACCTCGTCGAGCCCGGCGTAGGAGGCGAAGCGCCCGTCTCGGTCCGGCCGCACCTGCACCGAGCCGGTGGCGAAGCGGCGGCTGGCCACCTTCTCGCCGGTACCGCCGGTGACCGCGATGGCCCACTCCCGATAGAGGTCGAGGTCGTTGCCCGCGCAGTGGAGGTCCCACAGCCGCTCGCCCGGCGGCCGGGCACCGATCTCGGAGAAGCGCAAGCCCTTCGGGCCGAAGAACCACTCCATGTGGGTGGCCGTGGTGCCCAGGCCGAGGGTGCGGCTGACCTTGCGCCCGAGCGTCAGCAGCTCGGCGTAGCTCGGCGCCCCGACGCGGTTGGTGGCGGCGATCTGGGGTGAGACGGCGCGGTCCTTCATCGCCACCAGCACGTTCGGGTAGTAGTGGGAGATGAACTCGTGGCGCACCTCGCCGTCGACGGTGAGGGTGTCGTAGAAGCCCTCGTGCCCCTCGACGAACTCCTCGATGGCGATCGAACGCTGGCCGTCCCCGGTCAGCTTGCGCGTGGCGGCCTCGAGCTGGGCAGCGTTCTCGACCCGGTAGGTCTTCTGGGCGCCCAGGCCGTCCCGCGGCTTGACGATCAGGGGATAGCCCTCGCGCTCGGCGAAGGCCCTGGCCTCAGCCACGGTGGCGACGGCGGCCGAGGCGGCGCAGGGCACACCCTCGGCGCGCAGCACCTCCTTCATCGCCGTCTTGTCGCGACAGAGCAGGGCCGTGGCCGCCGACAGGCCCGGCAGGCTCAGGCTCTCCCGCAGGCGGGCGGCCGGCAGCACCAGCAGCTCATCCACCGCCTCGACCTTGTCTACGCTCGCCGCCGCGTCGATGCGCCGGGCGGCGGCGAGCACCTCCTCGGCCTCGAAGAGGGAGCGCACGGGCTGGTAGCCAGAGAGCCAGGAAGCCAGCTCGGCGTCGAGCTTGTGGGTGGGTTTGTGGCCGATGCCGCTGACCCGGGCCCCCACGGACTTGAGGGCCCGGACGTAATCCCGATGCAGCGGAGGTTGCTCGGGCGCGAGAAAGAGGACGTGCATCGTGTGACGAAGAACTGGCGGGATTGTACGAGATCGAGAGGGTGAGCGTCACGATTGACGACGGCTCGGCTTCCCCCTTACAGTACCGAGCGGCGGCGATGACCCCACAGCGAAGGTTCGATGCCGCCCCGAGAAGGGGGAGGATTCGAGATGGCTTACGTGATCACGGAGAAGTGCCTGGGTGAGCGCTACGCGACCTGCGCCGCGGTCTGCCCCGTGGACTGCATCCACCCGGGCGAGTACCAGGACCAGGAGTTCATGATCATCGACCCGGAGACCTGCATCGACTGCGGTCTCTGCCTGCCCGAGTGCCCGATCGGCGCGATCGTCGAGAGCCAGGACGAGGATCCGGTCTGGGCCAAGATCAACGCCGAGCTGTCACCTGAGTTCAACAACAACCCGCCGGCTCCCGAACGCCCCCGCAACGACCCGCCCCGCAAGCCCGGCAACTCGATCGTGAATCCGTAGAGGGAACGGGCGCGGACCGAGGAGCCTCCGGTGCGCCCCTACCTCGATCTCCTGTCGCGCATCCTCGACCAAGGCCACGACCGGCCGGACCGCACGGGCACCGGTACCCGCAGCCTGTTCGGCCACCAGCTGCGCTTCGATCTCGAAGCGGGCTTTCCCCTGCTCACCACCAAGAAGCTCCACTTGCGCTCGATCGTCCACGAGCTGCTGTGGTTCCTCGCCGGGGACACCAACGTGCGTAGCCTGCACGAGCACGGGGTGACGATCTGGGACGAGTGGGCGGACGAGAACGGCGAGCTGGGGCCGATCTACGGCCGGCAGTGGCGGGCCTGGCAGGGAGCGGATGGCAGGGTGGTCGATCAGATCCAGCAGCTGGTGGAGGGCCTGGTGCGCAACCCGTCCTCGCGCCGGCACCTGGTGACGGCCTGGAACCCGGCCGAGATCGACCGCATGGCCTTGCCCCCCTGCCACGTGCTGTTCCAGTTCTACGTGGCCGGTGGGCGCCTTTCCTGCCAGCTTTACCAGCGTAGCGCCGACTACTTCCTCGGCGTGCCGTTCAACATCGCTTCGTATGCCTTGCTGACGCTGATGGTGGCGCAGGTCTGCGGCTACCGGCCCGGGGACTTCGTCCACACCTTCGGCGACGTGCACCTCTACCACAACCATTTCGAACAGGCCCGCCTGCAGCTCGAGCGCGAGCCGCGACCGTTGTCGCGGATGCGCCTGAATCCTGAGGTCTCGAGCCTGTTCGCGTTCCGCTACGAGGACTTCACGCTCGAGGGCTACGACCCGCACCCGGCGATCAAGGCGCCGGTGGCGATATGAAGGTCTCGCTGATCGTGGCGATGGCGGCCCACGGAGTGATCGGGAGGGAAGGCGGCCTGCCCTGGCACCTGCCGGCGGATCTCGCACGGTTCAAGAGGCTGACCATGGGCCATCACCTGATCGTGGGCCGGAGGACGTGGCAATCGATCGGCCGGCCCCTGCCGGGACGGAAGATGATCGTGGTGACGAGGGATCCAGCCTTCACGGCTGAGGGGGCACAGCGGGCCGACTCCCCCGAAGCCGCCCTGGAGCTGGCCCGGGTGGCGAGGGAGGAGGAGACCTTCGTCGCCGGCGGCGCCGAGCTCTACCGCGTCCTGCTGCCGCGGGCGGACCGCATCTACCTCACCGAGATCGAGGCCGAGGTGGAAGGGGATGTCCACTTTCCCCAGTGGGTGAGGGAGGAGTGGCGAAGGGTGGCGGTGGAGGAGAGGGAGGCGGATGAGCGGAACGCGTACCCGGTGCGGTTCGAGGTTTGGGAGCGGAGGTAGGGCGGGGCGGCGGGTTGATCGTCACCGCAACTCTTTGCGCACCACGAGCTTGAGGCCGGACCAGGTCTCGTCGACGGCGCAGACCTTGACGTCGACGAAGCCCAGGGGCAGCGCGACCTCGCGGATGACGTCCTCGGTGAGGGTGGTGGGCACGCGGGAGGCCTTCTTCGGCCAGGACACCCACAGCGCCGCATCGGGCCGGAGCTGCCAGCGTAGGGCGATGAGCTGATCGATCAGATTTTCCTTCCAGGTGACGAAGACCTGGGCGAGGTCCACGCCCTCGCCCGGCTCGCTTTCGAAGCGAACGCCCGCCGGCAGCGGCTCGAGCGCCTTGGAGTATCCTCTCGGTGCACCCTCCAGGTAAACGCGGCTGCCTTCCTTGATGCCGAGCTTCTTCGCCAGGGGCGTGCCCGAATAGCCCGCGGCGCTTTGCACGGCGGTGAGGTTGCGGGAGGGTCGGTTGGGTCGGCTCATGGTTGGAGCGGGCGACGCTAGCGGCTCGGCGGGGCAGAGTCAACGGCAACGCGGAGCACCTGTCGGTATCGGCTCGAGGCCGGGGAGAGACCGTCGTGAGCCCAGCTGGACCCCGTCGCTACCCCTGGAAGACGTTCGCCTTTCTCACTCTGGCCGGTACTCTGACCAGTCCTCTCATCATCCCCTACCTCACGGCCTTGTCGACCACCGCCCCTAACTCGGGGCCAGCCCTTTCCGCCTCCACCGCCGTGTTGGCGGGGCAGCTGATGCTGCGCAGCCTGGTACTGGTCGGCGTGGCCGCTGGCCTGGGTCTGCTGGTGGCGAGGAAGATCGGCCTCGGTGCCCCCTACCTCGAACACTGGCTCGACGGGGGGCCGAAGCCCGCCGAGCCATTGTCCTCGATCGTCAAGCCGGCCCTGTTCTGGGCCACCCTGACGGCCCTGCTCGCCTTCGCGATCGACGCCGCCTTCGTTCGAGGGCTCGGCGTCACCGTGCCCGCGCCGGAGATCCACGCCCGTATCGACGTGGCGTGGTGGCCGAGCGGGCTGGCGAGCTTCTGGGCACCCTGGGCCGAGGAGATCTTGGACCGTCTCTTCCTGCTGTCGTTGATCGCCTGGCTGGGGATGAAGCTGCTCCCCAAAACGATCGCGCTCTGGGTGGGCAACCTGGCGACGGCGCTGTTCTTCGCCTGGTACCACATCGACAACGAGGCCCTGTTCGTCGATCCGGTGCCGGTGATCGTGGCCTGGCGGACGATGCTGATCATCACCCCGGTCGGCCTCGCCTTCGGCTGGCTCTACTGGCGCCGCGGGCTGGAGGCGGCGATCCTGTCGCACTTCGTGATCGACATCATCGTGCATGTGGTGCGGCCGGTGGTGGAGGGGTGGGTGGTGTAGGCGTGGCAAGGCTGACGGGCGTTCTCAACGCAACTCCTCACGCACGACCGGCTTGAGGCTGGGTCCAACGTCGAGGGTTTCATGTTGCTTGACAGGTGACCATTAAGTCACCTATTCTCCCTCCCAGCATGGATGACGTCTTCAAAGCCCTAGCCGACCCAACCCGCCGCGGGCTTCTCGACGAGCTCTTCAAGCAGGACGGGCAGAGCCTGACCGAGCTGGAGCGGCGGGTGCCGATGACCCGCTTCGGGGTGATGAAGCACCTGCGGATCCTCGAGGAGGCTGGGCTGGTGGTCACTCGCCGGCGGGGGAGGGAGAAGCTCCACTTCTTGAACCCCGTGCCCATCCGCCTCGTCCACGACCGCTGGGTCAGCAAATACGCCGAGCCCTGGGCCGCCGCGCTCAGCCATCTCAAAGACAGCCTGGAGAACAAGACCATGGAAAAAGTGTTCGAGATCTACATCAAGACCACCCCGGAGCGGCTCTGGGAAGCCATCACCAACCCCGAGATGAGGAAGAAGTACACCTTCGGTGTCGACGTTCGGTCCGACTGGACGCCCGGCTCCTCCTACCAGGCCATCGCCGGCGGCGGCACGGTGGCACCGAGCATGCCCATTTCGGAAGGCGAGAACCTCGAGGTCGATCCACCGCGGCGCCTGGTGCAGAGCTTCCGCGCCCTGTGGAGCGACGACGTCAAGGCCGAGGGCACCTCGCGGGTGACCTGGGAGATCGAGCCGGTGGGCGACTCCTGCCGCTTGACCGTCACCCACGACCAGCTGCGCGACGGCGCCAACAACGAGCTCTACGGCGGCTGGCCGATGGTCCTCTCCGGCCTCAAGACCCTGCTGGAGACCGGAGAGCTGCTCACCACGCCGGGCTCGCTGATGTACCTGCAAGCCGAGTCGGCGACGGCGTGAGGGAGGGAGACGAGACGAGGATGGATCCCCGCTGTCGCGGGGATGACGACGTGAGTGAAGGGAAGCGGTGCCGGTGAGCCCGCTCAGCCCTCGTCCGGCAGGCCGTCGAAGAAGTCCACCACCCCGGTCTCGAGGGAGTACTCGGCGCCCACGATCAGCAGCCCTTCGCGCTGCACCAGGTCCTCCAGCACCTCCGAGCCGTGCCGCAGGTGGTCGGCCGAGGCGCGGATGTTGGCGCGTACGGCCTGCTGCACCAAGGCGGCCGGATCGTGCCGCAGCTCGGTGGCCAGCAGCGCCTCGACCGAGGGGCGGACGCGGTTGACGATCGAGCGCAAGTTGCGGGACTGACTGGCCGTGGGCTGCTGGAGCTCCTCCAGCGTGGCCAGGATCGCCCCACACCTCGAATGCCCCAGCACCACCACCAGCCGGGTGTCGAAGCGCTCGGCGGCGAACTCGACGCTGCCCACCTGCGAGGCGGCCACGATGTTGCCGGCCACCCGGATCACGAAGAGGTCGCCCAGGCCCTGGTCGAAGACGATCTCGGCCGGCACCCGCGAATCCGAGCAGCCTAGGACGATGGCGAAAGGCTCCTGGCCGTCGGTCAGCTCGTCCGGGCGCCGGCGGCCGGCGGCCCGGCTCTGGCCCGGCGCGCCGTCCACGAACCGGCGGTTGCCCTCGCGCAGGCGCTCGAGGGCCTCTCGGGCGGGGATCATCTAGGCGATCGCCGCGAACGTCACAGCGACCTTGGCCACCAGGTGCTCGTCCTGGAAGACCTCACCCTCGGCCACCACCAGCGTCCGCCCTCGGCGCAGCAAGCGGCCCTTGCCGACCAGGCGACCGGGGCGGGCGCGGGAGAGCAGCTGCACGGTGACCGACGCCGGCACCACGGAACCCCCCGCGGCCTGGGCGGCGGCGACCTCTCCCAGGGTGGCCAGCACGGCGAAGTGGATCACCTCCGGGGCGACCTGGTGCTCGGGGCGGGTGTCGAGGGTAACCGAGGCCCCGTCCTCAGCCAGCGAGAGGCCCAGGGCGGCGTTGAAGTTTTCCATCGTCCTGCTCCTCAGAGCATCCCCAGCTGCAGCCGGGCTGCCTCGGTCATCATCTCCATGCTCCACTGCGGGTCGAAGACGATCTCGATGTCGGCCTCGCCGACTCCGGCCAGCTCCTCGACCCGCCGCTTCACGTCCTGGGCGAGCACGTCGCCCATGCCGCAGCCGGGGGCGGTCAAGGTCATCTTGACCTGCACGTCGTGGAGGCCGTCCTCACGCGGTATCACCTGGCAGTCGTAGACCAGGCCGAGGTCCACGATGTTGACCGGGATCTCTGGGTCGTAGCACTTCTTCATCGCAGCCCACACCCTCTCTTCGAGGGGAGTGGCGGCGGTCTCTGGAGTCTCCCCGGCCGCCCCCTCCCTGCCCAGGGCGTCGGCGTTCTTCTCGTCGATGCGGGCGAGCAGGCCGTAAGGGGTCATCACCGTGTAGGTGCCGCCCAGCGACTGGGTGATCACCAAGGGAGTGCCCGCCGGGAGGTTGAACGACGTACCCTCGGGCACCTGGATGGCCTCGGTGTCTCGCAGCAGGGTGACGGTCTCGCTGGTGTGCATGGTGCGCGGGCTCCGGCTAGGCGAGAGGGGGGAAGCGGCGGGGATCGGTCTCCCGCATCATCGAGTAGACCACCTCGACCACGTCCTCCCGGTTGGGCTTCGAGAAGTAGTCGCCGTCGGAGGCGTAGGCGGGCCGGTGAGGCTGGGCCGAGAGGGTGCGCGGCGCGGCGTCCAGCCAGGGGTAGCCGCCCTGCTCCTCGAGCACCTTCTGCATCAGGTAGGCGCTGGCGCCGCCCGGCACGTCCTCGTCGAGGACCAGGATGCGGTTGGTCTTCCGGAGCGAGCGGACGATCGAGTGATCGAGGTCGAAGGGCAGCAGGGTCTGGACGTCGATCAGCTCGATCTCGATCCCCAGGCTGGCAAGGATCTCAGCGGCCTCGCGGGCGATCTTCAGACAGGGACCGTAGCTCACCACCGTCACGTCTTTGCCCTCGCGCAGGACCTCGGGCACCCCCAGGGGCAGACGCATCTCCCCGACGTTGGCGGGGAGGGCCTCCTTGGAGCGGTAGCCGTTGAGCACCTCGACCACGATCGCCGGGTCGTCGGCCGCCAGCAGCGTGTTGTAGAAGCCCGCGGCGCGCGTCATGTCGCGTGGCACGCAGAGGTGGATCCCCCGCAGCAAGTGGATGAGGCCGCCCATGGGCGAGCCGGAATGCCAGACCCCTTCCAGCCGGTGGCCGCGGGTGCGTACGATCACCGGTGCCTTCTGCTGGCCGACGGTGCGCCAGCAGAGGGTCGCGAGGTCGTCGGAGAGGATCTGCAACGCATACAGCAGATAGTCGAGGTACTGGATCTCCGCGATCGGCCGCAGGCCGCGGATCGCCAGGCCGATCGCCTGACCCATGATGGTGGCCTCGCGGATCCCGGTGTCGCTCACCCGCAGGGACCCGTACTTCTCCTGCAGGCCGAGGAAGCCCTGGTTGACGTCGCCCAGCTTGCCGACGTCCTCGCCCATGGCGGCGACCCGCGGATCCCGGGCCAGGGCGGCGTCGAAGCAGGCATTCAAGACCTCGAAACCGTTGAGCAGGGGAGCGTCCGGCCCGTAGACCGGCGCCACGGGAGTCACGCGCAGGGCCGAGGCTGCCGTCTCGCTGGTCAGGTGCGAGCCGTAGCGCCGCCGGTTGGTGGCCAGCTCGCGCTCCCGCCAGCCGGCGAGGGCGCCGCGGGCGGGGCCCTCCTCGCCGACGGTGGCCGCCAGGGCCTCGAGCGCGGTGGCCATGAGGTCGCGGCGGATCGGCGTCGGCTTCTTGAGCAGGGCGGAGGTGCTGGCCTCGACGGCTTCGCGGGCGGGTGAGGCCTTGGCCAGGTCGGTGGCCAGGGCCACCAGGGTGCGCATCTCCTCCTCGATCGGCGCCCGGCTCGCCTTCCAGGCGCTCGCCTTGGCGCTCTGCACCCGCTCGCGCCCCTGGCGTTCTAGCTCCTCGAGCTCGATCTCGGTGGCCAGGCTGCGGCTCAGCAGGAAGCCCCGCATGCGCGTCAGGCAGTCGTACTCGGCTTCCCACTCCAGCCGCTCGGGGGACTTGTAGCGCTCGTGGCTGCCCGAGGTGGAGTGGCCCTGGGGCTGGGTGCACTCGATCACGTGGACGATCGCCGGCCGCTGCTCGCGGCGCACGATCTCGGCCACGCCGAGATAGGTCTCGCAGAGGGCCGGGTAGTCCCAGGCGGGCACGGTGAACAGCTCGTAGCCCCCCTTCTTGCCCGGCTCTCGACCGAAGCCGGAGAGCACCGCCGAGAGATCGGCCTTGGTGATCTGCAGCTCACGGGGCACCGAGATGCCGTAGCCGTCGTCCCAGATCGACATCAAGAGCGGCACCTGGAGCACCCCGGCGGCGTTGATCGACTCCCAGAACAGACCCTCGGCACAGCTGGCGTCGCCGATGGTGCCGAAGGCGATCTCGTCGCCGGTCCCACCGGTGCCAGTGGCCTCACCGAGGCCCGGCTGCTCGCGGTAGAAGCGTGAGGCATAGGCCAAGCCCACCAGCTTGGGCATCTGGGAGGCGGTGGGAGAGAGGTCGGCGGCGCTGTTGTAGAGGCCGGAAAGGTCGCGGAAGCGGCCGTCCGGCTCGAGGAAGCGGGTGGAGAAGTGGCCGTTCATCTGGCGTCCGGCCGAAGCGGGCTCGTGGCCGACGTCGGTGTCGGCGTAGAGCTGGGCGAACCACTCTTCCAGGGTCAGGATGCCGCGCGCCAGCATGAAGGTCTGGTCGCGGTAGTAGCCGGCGCGGACGTCGCCGGGGCGGAAGGCTCGGGCCATGGCCAGTTGGGCCACCTCCTTGCCGTCGCCGAAAATGCCGAATTTCGCCTTGCCGGTGAGCACTTCGCGGCGGCCGAGGAGGCTCGCCTGGCGGCTCTCGTAGGCGATGCGATAGTCGCCGAGCACGGCCTCGCGGCCGTCGTGATCGGCGGTCGAGGTCGCCTGGGTTTCGTCGTGGGTCGGGGCGGAGGGAGTGATCTCGAGGGTCATGGAGTCTCCTCGGGGCCGGGCTTCGGAGGGCCGGGGCTTCGGGGGTCCGAGACAGGGGATAGAGTATCAGCTCGTGGCCAACGTCACCCTGATCACCACCGGCGGCACCATCGAGAAGACCTACGACGAGCACTCCGGCGAGCTGGCCAACCGGCGCTCGATCGTGCGGCGGATGGTCGACGAGCTACGGCTCGAGGACACTGCCGTGAACGTCGTCGAGCTGATGAGCAAGGACAGCCTCGAGATGACCGAGGAGGACCGCGACCGGATCGTCGAGGCGGTGCTCGCGGCCGGGGCCACGGCCTCACCGCCGAAGGTGCGGGGGGTGGTGGTGCTGCACGGCACCGACACCCTCGCGCAGACCGGCGAGCGCCTCTGGAGCAAGGTCAGGGAGCCCCGGGTGCCGATCATCCTGACCGGCGCCATGCGCCCCTACGAGATGAAGCTCTCCGACGCTCTCCAGAACCTGACCGAGGCGATCTTCGCCACCTGCGTGCTGCCCCCGGGCGTCTATGCCGTGGCCCACGGCCGGGCCCTCGCCTTCCCGGGGGTGACCAAGGACCGCGAGCGGGGCACCTTCGTCCTGCGCGAAAGCTGAAGGGATAGGCTGCCGCCCGTGGGGGTGGGGAAGCGGCCGGCGGAAGCTGGGAAGCTCGGGGCCAGGAGGAGTAAAGCCATGACCGCCCTTCGCATCGGCAAAGCTGCTCTGGGTACCGCAGCGCTCGCCTTGGTCGGGGGAGCGTGGATCGCTCTCTCGGCGGTAGCCCAGGAACCCATCTCGAAACATGAGCTCGCCGCCCGCGGCAAGGTGACCTTCCGCGTCTACTGTGCCAGCTGCCACGGCTCGGCGGCCAAGGGCGACGGCTCGCTCGCCCCTCTCTTGAAGGTGAAGGCGACCGACCTCACCCTGATCGCCAAGAAGAACAAGGGGACCTTCCCAGTCGAGGAGGTGCGCCGGCGGGTCGATGGTCGCGAGCTGGTGCTGGCCCACGGCACCAGCGAGATGCCGGTTTGGGGCCTCTCCTTCCAGGACCCCGAGCGGGGCGGCGACCAGGAGCCCGAGGTGAAGGCCCGCCTGGACCAGATCCTGGCGTTCCTCGAGAGCATCCAGACGCCGGGGTCGTAGGGGCCGAGGCCGGGTCTCCGGCGTAGGGGCGCAGCATGCTGCGCCCCTACAGCACCGCCGTTCCCGGCGGCACCAGCCGATCGACCAAGGCGCGGTCCTCGTCTGAGAGCTTTACGGCCATGGCCGCGAGGCAGCTCGCCAGCTGCTCCGTTGTGCGGGGTCCGATGATCGTGCTGGTCACCGCCGGGTGATCGAGGGTCCAGGCCAGGGCCAGCTCCCCCAGGGGAGCACCGCGCCGGCCTGCCCACCCGAGCAGCTCCTCCACCACTTCCAGCCTGCGCTCGAAGCGGGGGTTGGCGAGGTCTCCCACCCAGTTCTTGGCGCGCGGGCTGTCCGCCGGGTTGGTCGCGCCGCGGCGGTACTTGCCGGTCAACCAGCCGCCTTCGAGGGGGCTCCACACCAGGCAGCCGATGCCGAAACGCCGGCAGGCCGGGAAGTGCTCGTTCTCCATGGTCCGGCGCAGCATGCTGTAGGGAGGCTGGAGGCTCGCCCAGCGGTCCCAGCCCCGAGCCTCTGCCAGGCGCCAGGTGTCGGCGATCTCCCAGGCCCGCAGCAGGGGCCCGAAGGTGCCCTGGGGGTCGTCGTAGTGGTTGGTCGAGCAGCCGAGGTAACGCACCTTGCCCTGGCGCACCAGGTCGTTCAAGGTGGAGAGGGTCTCCTCCCAGGGCACGGTGGGATCCGGGCGGTGGATCTGGTAGAGGTCGATGGCGTCGGTGCCCAGGCGGCGTAGGCTGGCCTCGCATTCCTGCTGGATGGCCTTGCGCGAGAGGCCTTGGCTGTTCGGGTCTTTGCCCATCTTGCCGTAGACCTTGGTGGCCAGCACCACCTCGTGGCGCCGGCCGCGGATCGCCTTGCCGACGATCTCCTCGCTCTCACCGTCCGAGTAGACGTTGGCCGTGTCCACGAAGTTGATGCCGGCGTCGAGGGAGCCGTGGATCACGCGGATCGAGCGCTCGTGGTCGGTCTCCCCCCAGGCACCGAACATCATCGTGCCGAGGCAGAGCCGGGAGACCTTGAGGCCGGTGGAACCGAGATTGACGTAGTCCATGGGGAGTCCTTTCCGAGGAGTGCCGCAACCACAGTGATTCTAGAGGGGTAGGCTGGGTTAGCGGCGCAGCCGCGTAACCCAGCTCTGAGCGATTCGAATTGGGTGCGTTGGGTTACGGCCCTCGCGGGCCTAACCCAGCCTACTTAGAGCCTCGGCGGCCTTTCTGCGCATCTCGCGAACCTCATCGATCGTGAGCGGGGGATCCCTCAGGTGAATGACAGCGTGGCAGGTTGGGCAGACTGGGATGAGATCCTTGTCAGGATCGGTCTTCCTCGGACCTCGGTGCCCCCGAAATGGCACCTGGTGATGCACGTGGAGTAGTTTCCCTGGCTCGGTGCCGTACTCGCGCGACAAGTCCTTCTCGCAGGCCTGGCAGAGGAAGCCCCAACGGGCCAGGCACGCAGCTCGGAGTTTGGGGTCCCGCTCCACCTTGCTGAGGCGCACCTCTCGCAGACCACCTTCTTGACCGGCCTCGAGCCCTGGCTGGGAAGGGGTATGCCAGGAATCCTGGGGAAGCGAGCCCATCTGGGCGTAGGAGGGTTGCGGAAGATCGACACTGGCGGCGGTCGCCAGGGCCCGGACCAGCCCCGGGTGATGGCCGCGGTAGGCCATGGGGTGAGCGGGCGTTCCCGCCGCGTCGGTCAGGTGTGCCTTGTGAGCCCGGACCAGCTTCATTAGCGCGGCCTTGAGATTGCCGGTAGGGTGCAGTGGGATACGAACGCGGCAGGCGTAGGGCATTGAGACGTACCTGCCAGGAGATTCCAGATTAGACCCGTTCGCCTCAAGCCAACGCTTGGCGTCCCCCGGCACGTGCCTCAGGTCGACCACCAACAACAGCCAATTCGACGCTAGTACCAACGCCTCGACCCTACCCAGGTTCAGCCGGAGACGCGAGCCTCGGTCGGTCAAGCCCCAACGGGCCGGGGCCAGTTTGTGCGCTCTGAGAATCGACTCAGCGACTCGGCGTGCACAGAGCCCGAACAGCTCAGAGTCGAGACCCAGCTTTTTGCGGACTTCTTCCGGATCGGCCTCCCGGAAGCGCTGGGCGTACAGCTCGCGATACTTGTCTGCAGCAGCCATCGTGGACTCCCCCCCAGGAGCTCCAAGAGCTGGGTTACGCGGCTACGCCGCTAACCCAGCCTACCCAGGTGTCTGGCGCTTTGTCGTCTACCTGTAAGTGTAGGCTGGGTTAGGCCCTCTAGGGCCGTAACCCAGGTTCCAAGACCAGACCACCACGAGACGGCACGGCCCATGCGCCAGTACATCCGATCGATCGTCCCCGGCGGCACCTACTTCTTCACCCTGACTCTCGAACGGAGGCGGGGCAATCGGCTTCTGGTGGAGCATGCGGACCTTCTCCGCCGAGCCTTCCGCAAGGTCCGCCACGACTGGCCCTTTGATCTCGATGCCATCGTGGTCCTGCCCGAGCACCTCCATTGTCTCTGGACCCTCCCGCTCGAGGATGGCGACTACTCCACGCGATGGCGTCTGATCAAGTCATTCTTTGTCCGCGGCTTGGAGCAGGGCGAAGCCGTCTCGGCGAGCCGATCTGGGAAGGGCGAGCGAGGGATCTGGCAGCGTCGGTTCTGGGAGCACACGATTCGAGATGAGGAAGACTACCGGCGGCACGTCGAGTACATCCACTTCAATCCGGTGAAGCACGGGCTGGTCGATCACCCAGCAAAGTGGCCCTGGTCGTCGTTTCACAGCTTCGCTCGGCGGGGCCTCTATCCGCCGGACTGGACAGTGCCGCAGGAGATCCAAGAGCTCGAGCTTGAGTGAGCGGGAGGGGAGCTGGGTTACGGCCCTGGCGGGCCTAACCCAGCCTACGAGGCGACACAACTAATTGACGTAGGCTGGGTTAGCGGCGCAGCCGCGTAACCCAGCTCTCTACAAGAGCCGCCGCGGCGGTACCACCACGTTGGCGAGGAGGATGCCGGTGACTAGGGCGGCGGCGACCAGGATCATGGAGAAGGCGGCCTGGACTCCGACCATGACGTTCTCGGCGAGTAGGGAGGCGACGCTGCGGAAGCCCAGGCTGCCGGGTACCAGGAGCATCAGGCCGGGGAGCTGGGTCACCGCCGCCGGCCGGCGGCGCAGGCGGGCCAGCAGGTTGCTCCCGGCGCCGACCAGCAGGGCGCCGAAGAAGGCCCCGAGCTGGGGACCGAGCAGCTGGCTGCCCAGCCGGGCCCCGGCCAGGGCGCCCCAGGCCGCGAGGAGGATCCAGCCGTAGTCCCGGGGCCGGGCGCGGAACAGCACCAGGAAAGCCGCTGCCGAGACCATCAGGGCAGGCAGCTCGGTCCAGGCGGGGAGGGGCAGAGGCTCGAGGGCCACAGGCGCCTCGAAGACCGCAGCTCCCAACCACTGACCCATGGCGACGCCGAAGCCGAGGGTGAGGAAGACCGTCAGGGCCCCGGCCAGGCGGGCGCTGCCGCAGACGAGGTGGCGGGTGGCGAGCTCGGTCATGCCGACGGTGAGCGAGAGGCCCGGGATGAGCACGATCAGACCGGCGAGGATCACCACGTGGCCGGCCACCCCCGGCAGGCCGGCGAATCCCTCCGGGCGGGAGAGGGCCGTGGCCACCGTGGCGGCGACCACGGCCGCCACCGCCTCGAACAGCCCCCGAAAGGCCGGAAAGGGGCCGGGCAACAGGGAGAGCAGGCCGATGACCAGGCCGACCGCCCCGGCTGCCACGACCTCGGGGACGCCACCGCCGAAGAAGCGGGCCGCCGCGGCCGAGGCGAGGGCGAAGGCCAGCGGCGCCAGGGCCGCCGGGTAGCGATCCGGCCGGGCGATCACCGCAGTCACCCGCTCGGTCGCCGCCGCGGGCGTCACCCGGCGGGCCGCGACGTCCTGCATCACGTCCTCGACCAGACAGAGCTTCTCGAGGTCGGTGCTGCCGGGCTCGGCACGGATCAGGATGGTCTCGTTGCTCTCGCCTTCGCCCAGGGCGGCGAAGATCGCCGTCGGAGTGGCGAAGAACTGGCCGGGGACCCCGAGCCCGGCGGCGATCTGGGCCAGCGACCCCTCCAGCCGATGCGCCGGGCTGCCCAGGGAGTGCAGGGCCTTG
>JBIOYC010000188.1:0-25425 GCA_044869955.1 Thermoanaerobaculia bacterium
TCCTGGCCGAAGGAGAGGGGCCCCTCGGCCTCGGAGGAGGGCTCGATGGGGAGCTCGGGCCGCGCCACCGTCCTCTGCAGAGCCTCGATCTCGGCGCCGAGGCCAGCGACGGTGGGCGCCGCGAAGACCCGCCGCAGCTCGAGCTCGAGGCCGAGGGCGTCGCGTAGCCGCGAGACCAGGCGGGTGGCGAGCAGGGAGTGGCCGCCGAGCTCGAAGAAGTCGTCGAGGGCCCCGACTTCCGCCCGCCCCAACACCTCGCCGAAGACCGCCGCGACCTGCGCCTCGACGGCCGTGCGCGGCGAAACCCAGGCATCGGAGCCCGCGCCGTGAGCCGAGAAGGAAGCCGGCAAGGCCCGGCGGTCGATCTTGCCGTTGGGGGTCCGCGGCAGGATCTCGAGAGGGACGAAGTCGGCTGGCACCATGTAGGCCGGCAGCTGGCGGGCCACGGCCGCTCGCACCGACGCCAGCCATTCCGCGGCGGGTCGGCTCGGATCCGCGGGCACCAGGTAGGCGGCCAGCGAGAGGCCCCCGCCGGAGCCGGGCCAGGCGAGCACCGTCGCCGCCGCCACCCCGGGGCAGGAGGCGAGGCAGGCTTCGATCTCTCCCAGCTCCACGCGCTGGCCGCGGATCTTGACCTGGAGGTCGATGCGGCCCAGGAAGTCCAGCCGGCCATCCGGCAGCCAGCGGACCAGGTCGCCGCTGCGGTATAGCCGCGCCCCCTCGGCACCCGACTGCCCATCCGGCACGAAGCGCTCGGCGGTCAGGGCGGGGCGGCGGTGGTAGCCGCGGGCCAGGCCCGGGCCGCCGATCAGCAGCTCGCCCGGGGCGCCCAGGGGCAGCGGCCGGCCTTCGCGATCGACCACCCACAGCTGTTGATTGGCCACCGGCCGGCCGATCGGCAGGGACCGTCCCCGGTCGCCCGGCGAGGGCTCGTGGCCCACCGGCTCGGCGGTGACCAGGACGGTGATCTCGCTCGGCCCATAACAGTTCCAGAGGACGCGCCCCGGCGCCGCCGGCCGTACCCGCAGGCGGTCGCCGCCGGTGTTGAGGACGCGTAGCTCCGGCAAGCCCCCCCAGGCCGGCTCCCCGGCCACCACCAGCTCGGCCAGTGGCGTCGGCAGGAAGCAGACGGTGATCCGCGCCGCGGCCAGCCAGGCGGCCAGCCGGGGTGGATCGAGCACCGCATCGGCGGGCGGCACCCACAGGCTGGCACCGCTGGCGAGCTGGGGCCAGATCTCCCAGGCCGAAGCGTCGAAGCCCGGACCGGCGACCATCGAGGCGCGGTCCGCGGCGGTCACCCCGTGGGTCGCCACCAGCCAGGTGGCGAGGCCGATCAGCCCCCGGTGGGGAAGGGCAACGCCCTTCGGCCGGCCGGTCGAGCCCGAGGTGTAGATCAGCAGGGCGATCTGGTCGAGGTCGGCCGCCACCGAAAAGGGAGCTGGGCTTTCCTGCCACCAGCCACCCCGGGGATCGTCGAGGGCGAGCACCAGGGGGCCGTGCTCCGCCAGGCGCTCCGCCAGGTGACCCTGGGTCAGCGCCACGGGGACCTGGGTGTCCTCGAGCATGACGGCGAGGCGCTCGGCAGGGGTGGCGGGGTCGCAGGGCAGGTAGGCTCCGCCGGCCTTCCACACCGCCAGCTCGGCCAGCACCAGCTCGGCGGAGCGCTCGCAGATCACCGCCACCACGCTCTCCCGGCCGATTCCCTGGTGACCGAGCCAGCGGGCCAGGCGGTTGGCCCGGGCGTCGAGCTCGCCGTAGCTCCAGGTCACCTCGCCGTCGACGATCGCCACGGCGTCCGGGCGGGCGGCGGCCTGGGCGGCGAGCTGCTCGTGGTGGGGCGGCCGCGCGGAGAAGTCGAGCACCTCGGCGTTCCAGCTCGCCAGCTGGGCGCCCTCGGCGGCGCTCAGGCGGGGCAGCTGGGCGAGGGGTCGATCCGGCTCGGCGGCGCCGGCCGCGAGCACCTGCTCGAGATGGCCGACCAGGCGTTCGACCGTGGCCGGATCGAATAGCTCGGCGCGGTACTCGACGCCCCCGGCGAGCCCCGCGGGCAGCTCGTAGACCGCGAGGGTGAGGTCGAATTTGGCGGCGCCGGTGAAGACCGCGTAGGGCCTGAGCGCCAGCCCGGGCAGCTGGGCCTGGGCCAGGACCTCTTGCTGCACCGCCAACACGGCCTGGAAGATCGGCGTCGAGGCCGGGTTGCGCGCCGGCTGCAGCTCCTCCACCAGCCTCTCGAAGGGCAGGTCCTGGTGGGCGAAGGCCCCGGAGGTGAGGCGGCCGGCCTCGCGCAGCAGGTCGGAGAAGGAGGCGCTCTCGTCGACCCCCACGGCGAGGGCCAGGGTGTTGACGAAGAAGCCGATCAAGGGCTCGACCTCGGTCAGCCGCCGGCCCGCGATCGGCGCCCCGATGACCACCCGACGCTGGCCGCTGAAGCGGGACAGCACCACGCCGAAGGCGGCGAGCAGGGAGACGAAACGGGTGACCCCCATCCGCCGCTCGAGGGGGCCCAGGTCGGCGAGGCGGTCGCCGCCCAGACGCACGGGCAGGTAGGCCGCCCGCTGGCTGGCCTCGGCCGGCCGCGGTCGGTCGGTGGGCAGCTCGAGCTGGGGCGGCACGTCTCGCAGCGCCTCCCGCCACCAGCCGAGCAGCTCGGCGAGCCGCTCGCCGGCGAGGTGCTGGCGCTGCCAGCGGGCGAAGTCGCGATAGGGCACGGGCAGAGGCGGCAGCTCCGCCGCCTGGCCGGTGCGGGCGGCACGGTAGAGCGCGGCCACCTCGCGCACCAGGATGCCCATCGACCAGCCGTCGCTGGCCAGGTGGTGCATGTCGAGGGTCAGCACCTGCTCGCCGGAGTCGACGCGCAGCAGCAGGCCGCGGAAGACCGGCCCCCGCTCGAGGTCGAAGGGGCGGGCCCCTCGCTCGCCGGCGAGAGCGGCGACCAGGGCCTCGGCGAGGTCGGGGCGCAGGCCGCCGAGGTCTACCACCGGCAGGGGCGGCCGGAAGGGGGGCAACACCCGCTGGCGAGGCCCGCCCTCGACCTCGGCGTAGACGGTGCGCAGGGCCTCGTGACGGGCGACCACGGCGGCGAGGGTGGCGGCGAGGCTGGCGACGTCCAGGACGCCCGAGAGGCGCACTCCGACGCTCAAGTTGTAGGCCGGGCTCTCGGGCTGGAGGCGGGAGAGGAACCACAGCCTCTCCTGGCCGAAGGAGAGGGGACCCTCGGCCTCGGAGGAAAGCTCGATCGGGGGCTCGGGCCGCGCCGCCGTCCTCTGCAGAGCCTCGATCTCGAGGGCGAGGCCGGCGACGGTGGGCTCCGCGAAGACCCGCCGCAGCTCGAGCTCGAGGCCGAAGGCATCGCGCACCCGCGAGGCCAGGCGGGTGGCCAGCAGGGAGTGGCCGCCGAGCTCGAAGAAGTCGTCCAGGGCCCCGACCTCGGCCCGCCCCAGCACCTCGCCGAAGATCGCCGCCAGCTTCGCCTCCACCGGCGTGCGCGGCGGCACCCGCTCCTCGAAGCCGCCGCTCAGGGCCGAGAAGGGGGCCGGCAGGGCCCGGCGGTCGATCTTGCCGTTGGGGGTCTGGGGCAGGGCGTCCAGGGGAATGAAGTCGGCGGGCACCATGTAGGCCGGCAGCTGGCGGGAGAGGCTCGCCTTCACCGCCGCCAGCCACTCGGCGGGGGCCTGGCTCGGGTCCACGGGCACCAGATAGGCGGCCAGCGAGAGGCTGCCGCCGGGGCCGGGCCAGGTCAGTACGGTCGCCGACTGCACCTCGGGGCAGGCCGCGAGGCAGGCCTCGATCTCCCCCAGCTCCACCCGCTGGCCGCGGATCTTGACCTGGAAGTCGATGCGGCCCAGGAAGTCCAGCCGGCCGTCCGGCAGCCAGCGCACCAGGTCGCCGGTGCGGTAGAGGCGGGCCCCCGCACCCCCCGAGAAGTTATCTGGCAGGAAGCGCTCGGCGGTCAGGGCGGGACGCCGGTGATAGCCCCTGGCCAAGCCCGGGCCGCCGATCAGCAGCTCACCGGGGGCGCCCAGGGGCAGCAGCCGACCGGCCCGGTCGACCACCCACATCGAGTGATTGGGCATCGGCCGTCCGATCGGCAGGATGCGTCCCTCGTCGCCCGGCAGAGGCGAGGCGCCCACCGGCTCGTCGGTGACCACGATGGTGGTCTCGCTCGGCCCGTACTGGTTGTGGAGGACGCGCCCCGGCGCCGCCGGCCGTACCCGCAGCCGGTCCCCGCCGGTGGAGAGCACCCGCAGGTCCGGCAGGCCCCCCAGGGCCGGCTCGTCGGCCACCACCAGCTCGGCGAGCGGCGTCGGCAGGAAGCAGACGCTGATCCGCGCCGCGGCCATCCAGGCGGCCAGCTGGGGCGGGTCGAGCACCGAGCCGGCGGGGGGCACCCACAGGCTGGCGCCGCTCGCGAGGTGGGGCCAGACGTCCCAGGCCGAGGCGTCGAAACCGGGGCCGGCGACCATCGAGGCGTGGTCCGCGGCGGTCACGGCGTGCGTCACCACGTGCCAGGTGCACAGGCCGACCAGCCCCCGGTGGGCGAGGGCCGAGCCCTTGGGCACGCCGGTCGAGCCCGAGGTGTAGATCAGCAGGGCGATCTGGTCGAGGTCGATCGCCACCGAGAAGGGCTCCGCGCTCTCTCGCCACCAGGCGCCGTCGGGATCGTCGAGGGCGAGAAGGGGCTTGCCGCTCTCCGCCAGGCGTTCGGCCAGGTGACGCTGGCTGAGCACCACCGGCGTCCGGGCATCCTCGAGCAGGGTGGCCAGTCGCTCCGGGGGATGGGCGGGATCGCAGGGCAGGTAGGCGCCGCCAGCCTTCCACACCGCCAGCTCGGCGAGCACCAGCTCGGGCGAGCGCTCGCAGACCACCGCCACCACCCTCTCCCGGCCGACCCCCTGGCGGACCAGCCAGCGGGCCAGGCGGCAGGCCCGGGCTTCGAGCTCGCCGTAGCTCCAGATCACCTCGCCGTCGACGATCGCCACGGCGTCCGGGCGGGCGGCGGCCTGGGCGGCGAATTGCTCGTGCTGGGGTGGCCGCGCGGAGAAGTCGAGCGCGCCGCCGTTCCAGCTCGCCAGCTGGGCCTCCTCCGCGGCCCGCAGGCGGGGCAGCAGGGCGAGGGGGCGGTCGGGGTCACCGGCGACGCCGGTGAGCACCTGCTCGAGGTGGCGGACGAGGCGCTCGACCGTCGCCGGATCGAAGAGCTCGGCCCGGTACTCGACGACTCCCGAGAGCCCCTCGGGCCCCTCGCCGACCCCGAGGCTGAGGTCGAATTTGGCGGCGCCGGTGAAGACCTCGTAGGGCGTCAGCACCAGGCCGGGCAGCTCGGCGCGAGAAAAGGGCATGTTCTGCAGCGCCAGCACGGCCTGGAAGATCGGCGTCGAGGCCGGGTTGCGGGCCGGTTGCAGCTCCTCGACCAGCTTCTCGAAGGGCAGGTCCTGGTGCGCGAAGGCGCCCAGGGTGAGGTGGCCGACCTCGCGCAGGTGGTCGGCGAAGGAGGCGCTCTCGTCGACTCGCACGGCGAGCGCCAGGGCGTTGACGAAGAAGCCGATCAGGGGCTCGACCTCGGTCAGCCGCCGGCCCGCGATGGGCGCCCCGATCACCACCTGGCGCTGGCCGCTGAAGCGGGACAGCACCACGCCGAAGGCGGCGAGCAGGGTCATGAAACGGGTTGCCCCCGTGCGCCGTTCGAGGGGCGTCAGGGCGGCGAGGCTGCTGCCCTCGATGCGCACCGGCAGGTGGGCCGCGCGGGAGCTGGCCTCGGCCGGGCGCGGGCGGTCGGTGGGCAGCTCGAGCTGGGGCGGCGCGCCCGCCAGCTGCTCGCGCCACCAGGCGAGCACCTCGGCGAGGCGCTCCCCGGAGAGGGTGCGCCGCTGCCAGCGGGCGAAGTCCAGGTACTGCACTGGCAGGGGCGCCAAGGCCGCGGCCTGGCCGAGCCGGGCGGCGCCATAGAGGGCGGCCACCTCGCGCACCAGAATGCCCATCGACCAACCGTCGGTGGCCACGTGGTGGATCTCGAGGATCAACACGTGCTCGCCGGCGGCGCTGCGCAGCAGCAGCGCGCGGAGGATGGGGCCCCGTTCGAGGTCGAAGGGATGGCCCCCGCGCTCGGCGGCGAGGCGGCCGGCCAGGACCTCGGCAGCACCGCGGGCCAGGCCGCCCAGGTCCACCACCGGCAGGGGCGGCCGGCTGGGCGGCAGCACCCGCTGGATGGACTCGCCCTCGGCCTCGGCGTAGACGGTGCGCAGCACCTCGTGACGGGCGACCACGGCGGCGAGAGTGGCGGCGAGGGCGGCGACGTCCAGGGCCCCCGACAGGCGCACGCCGACGCTCAGGTTGTAGGCCGGGTTGTCCGGCTCCAACCGCGACAGGAACCACAGCCTCTCCTGGCCGAAAGAGAGGGGGCCCTCGCCGTCTCCGCGCAGCTCGATGCGCTCGGGGTGGGCGGCGGGCCCGACGGGCAGGGCCGGTGTTTCGCCCCCGGCCTCGGACTCCAGCTCGGCGAGCAGGGCGGCGAGGTCGACCTCCTCCCCACCCAGCAGCAGCTCGCCCACGGCCACGGCCAAGCCGGCCACGGTGGGGCTCTCGAAGAGCCGGCGCAGGGGCAGCTCGATGCCGAAGGCGCTCTCGATGCGCAGCTGCACCTGGGTGGCCTTGAGCGAGTGGCCGCCGAGCTCGAAGAAGGAGTCGTGGACGCCCACCCGGTCGGCCCCGAGCACCTCCTGGAAGATGCCGGCCAGCACCTCCTCGACCGGCGTGCTCGGGGGCTCGTAGGCGCGCTCCCGGCGGCCGAGCACCTCGGCCGGGTCGGGCAGGGCCTTGCGGTCGACCTTGCCGGTGGGCGAGAGGGGCAGGGCGGCCATCGGCACCAGCACGGCCGGCACCATGTGCGCCGGCAGCTTGTGGGCGAGGGCGGCGAGCACCGGCGCCAGGTAGGCGGCCTGGGTCTCCGGGGCCGGCACCTCCCCGGCGGCCAGCCGGCCGGCCAGGACCTCGTCCGCGGGCACGAAGTAGGCCACCAGCCCGAGGTCACCCGTCGGCCCGGGGCGGGCCATCACCACGGCGGCGCGGATCTCCGGCTGGGCCGCCAGGCAGCTCTCGATCTCGCCCAGCTCGATGCGCAGGCCGCGGATCTTGACCTGGAAGTCGATGCGGCCGAGGAACTCCACCTCGCCCCCCGGGCCGCCTGGATGATCCGGGCGGAAGCGCACCAGATCCCCGGTGCGGTAGACCCGGGCCCCCGGCTCGGCCCGAGAGGCGTCTGGGGAGAAGCCGTCCGGCAGGAACTTCTCGGCGGTCATCGCCGGCCGGTCGAGGTAGCCGGCGGCCACCTGCACGCCGGCCAGCAACAGCTCCCCGGGCACCCCCACGGGCGTCTGCCGCAGGCGGCGGTCCACCACGTGGAGGCGGGTGTTGGCCACCGGCCGGCCGATCGGCACCGAAGGCCGCGGATCCCCCCGCAGGCAGCGCCACCAGGAGACCTCCACCGCCGCCTCGGTGGGGCCGTAGAGGTTGACCAGGTCGGCGTCGATGCGCTCGTGGAAGCGCGCCGCCAGGGCCGCGGGCAGGGCCTCGCCGCTGGCCAGCACCCGCTCCAGGCTGGCGCAGCCGCCGAGGTCCGGCAGCTCGAGGAAGGTCTCGAGCATCGAGGGCACGAAGTGGACGTTGGTGATCTGCCGCTCGGCGATCACCTGGGCCAAATACTGCGGCTCGCGGTGGCCCCCCGGCCGGGCGAGCACCAGGCAGCGCCCGGTGATCAGGGGCCAGAAGATCTCCCCCACCGAGACGTCGAAGGAGAAGGGGGTCTTCTGCAGCAGCCGGGCCCCCGGGGCGAGCGGCATCTCGGATTCGATCCACAGCAGGCGGTTGACCACGCCCCGGTGGTGGTTGACGACCCCCTTCGGCCGGCCGGTCGAGCCCGAGGTGAAGATCACGTAGGCCGGGGCGTCGAGGTCGGCCCGAGAGCCTGCCCCGAGCCCGCCGAGGGGTGCCAGCCACTTCGGGGAACGTCCGTCATCCCCGCGCAAGCGGGGATCCATCCGGGTCTCGTCCCTCCCACCCTGGATTCCCGCTTGCGCGGGAATGACGGAGGGGAGCCCCGCCAGCACCGCGCTCCCCTCCAGCCCCGGCGTCACCAGCACCACCTCCGGCCGGGCGTCCTCGATCATCCCCGCCAGCCGTTCGCGGGGCAGGTCGGGGTCGAGGGGCACGTAGGCGCCGCCGGCCTTGCCCACGGCGTAGAGCGCGAGCACCAGCTCGAGCCCCCGCTCGGCGAGCACGCCCACGTTCACCCCCGGCCCCACGCCTCGCGCCACCAGCACCCGGGCCAGCCCGCTGGCCCGCCCATCCAGCTCGGCGAAGCTCCAGGCCTCGTCCTCGAAGACCAGGGCGATGGCGTCCGGCGTGCGCTCCACCTGCCTCTCGATCAGAACCGGCAGGGGCGCGGCCTCGGGGAAGGGGTGGGCGGTGCCGTTCCAGGCTGCGAGCTGCCCGAGCTCCGCCGCCGAGAGCAGGGGCAGTCGGGCCAGGGGCTCGTCCGGGTGAGCGCCCACCCAGGCCAACGCGGCGCCCAGGTGGCCGGCCAGCCGCTCCATGGTGGTCGCGTCGAAGAGCTCGCGACGGTACTCCAGCTCGCCGGAGAGGCCCCCTCCCTCGATTTCCGCCAGCGGCAGGGTGAGGTCGAACTTGGCCGCCCCGGAGACCATCTCGAAGCGCGACAGGGTGAGGCCGGGCAGCTCGGCGCGCGAGAAGGGCACGTTCTGCAGCACCAGCATGGCCTGGAAGATCGGCGTCGAGGCCAGGTTGCGGGCCGGTTGCAGCTCCTCCACCAGCTTCTCGAACGGCAGCTCCTGGTGGGCGTAGGCGGCGAGAGTGACCCGGCCCACCTGGCCGAGCAGGCCGGCGAAGCTCTCCTCCTCGTCCAGCCGCACGCGCAGGGCCAGGGAGTTGACGAAGAAGCCGATCAGGGGCTCGAGCTCGGTGGCCTGGCGGCCGGCGATCGGCGCTCCCACCACCACGTCGCGCTGGCCGCTCCAGCGGGCGAGCACGAGGTCGAGAGCAGCCAACAGGGTCATGAAGCGGGTCGATCCCGTGCGCCGCTCCAGGCCGGCGAGCGGACGTAGCAGCTCGCCGGGCAGGGTCACGCGCAGATAGCCGGCGTCGGGGCTCGCCAGGGGAGGGCGCGGCCGGTCGGTGGGCAGGGCGAGCTCCCCCGGAGCGCCCGCCAGGGCCTCGCGCCAGAAGGCCAGCAGCTCGGCCAGACGCTCGCCGGAGAGGGTGCGGCGCTGCCAGCGGGAGTAGTCGGCGTACTGAACGGGCAATTCGGCGAGGGCGGCCGGGCGGCCCTCCACGGCCGCGCTGTAGAAGGCGGCGATCTCCTTGATCAGGACGCCCATCGACCAGCCGTCCGAGGCCACGTGGTGCAGGTGGACGATCAACACGTGGTCGTCCCCGTCGAGCCGCAGCAGCAGGCCGCGCATCACGGGCCCGTGCTCGAGGTCGAAAGGCCGCGCCCCCTCGCGGGCCGCGAGGGCCAGGGCCCCCGCCTCGCGCTCGGCGGGCGCCAGGGCCGAGAGGTCGATCAGGGGCAGCGGCTGGGGCGCGAGAGGGGCCACCCGCAACGCGAGGCGGCCTCCGGCCTGGCCGAAGGAGGTGCGCAGGACCTCGTGGCGGGCGGCGATCGCCGAGAGGGTGTCGGCCAAGGCCGCGGTCTCGAGCTCGCCGGTCAGGCGCACGGCAGCGCCCAGGTTGTAGGCCGGATTGCCGGGCTCCAGGCGGTCGAGGAACCACATCCGCTCCTGGCCGAAGGAGAGCACGGCCTCCGCGCCGGCCCCGGCGGCCCGCGGGGCGACCTCCCCCGCCACCGTTTGGCCGGCTCCCAGCTGCGCCCCGAGGCCGACGGCGAGGCCGGCGACAGTCGGCTTCTCGAACAGAGTAGCCAGAGGCAGCTCGATGCCGAAGGCGTCGCGGATCCGCGCCACCAGCTGGGTGGCGAGCAGAGAGTGGCCGCCGAGCTCGAAGAAGTCGTCCTCGACCCCCACCCGCTCCCGTCCCAGCACCCCGCTGAAGAGGGCGGCCAGGCTCTCCTCGAGGGGAGTGCGGGGCGGCAGGTAGGCGTGGCCCTCGCTCGCCTCGTCGGGCTCGGGCAGGCGCCGGCGGTCGACCTTGCCGTTGGGGGTGAGCGGCAGGGCGTCGAGCAGCACGAAGGCCGAGGGCACCATGTAATGCGGCAGCTCGGCCGCGAGGTGGTCCCGCAGCTCGCCGGCGAGGCCGTCCCGGCGGGCTCCCCCGGCGGGCACCACCCAGGCCACCAGGCGCTGGGTGCGGCTCTTCTCGTCGGCGCGGGCGAGCACCGCCAGGGCCCCCACCGCCGGATGCCGCGAGAGGGCGGTCTCGATCTCCCCCAGCTCGACCCGAAAGCCGCGGATCTTGACCTGGGCGTCCAACCGGCCGAGGAACTCGATGGCGCCGTCCGGACGGCGGCGGGCGAGGTCGCCGCTGCGGTAGAGCCGAGCCCCGGGGATCTCGGCGAAGGGATCGGGGAAGAAGCTCTCTGCCGTGCGGCCCGGCCGCCGCCAGTAGCCGCGGGCCACGCACAGCCCGCCGATGGCGATCTCCCCGGCCACCCCCAGGGGCACCAGCTCGAGGCGGCGGTCGACGATCCACACCCGCGCGTCGGCGATCGGCCGGCCGATCGGCAGCACCCGCTCGGGGCGGCCCGGCCGGCAGCGCCAGGAGAGCACCGAGACGGTGGTCTCGGTCGGGCCATAGCGGTTGTCGAGGGCGGCGGGCAGGGTCGCCGTGAAACGGTCGGCCAGCTCGGCCGGCACGGTCTCGCCGCCGGTGACCACCACCTTCAGACAGTGGAGGCTGCGGAAGGCCGGGCGTTCCAGCAGCAGGTTGAGCTGCGAGGGCGGGAAGGAGATGTGCGCCAACTGCCGCTCGGCCATCAGGGTGGCGAGGGCGTCGAGATCCTGCTCCTCACCCGGGGTGACCAGCACCAGCACCGCCCCCGAGATCAGGGTGGCGAGGATCTCCACCACCGACACGTCGAAGCTGATCGAGGTCTTCTGCAGCACCCGCTCGCCGGCACCGAGGTAGGTCTCGGCGTGGAAACGCACCCGGTTGATCATCGCCCGGTGTTGGACCACCACCGCCTTGGGGGTGCCGGTCGAGCCCGAGGTGTAGATCACGTAGGCGACGTTGTCGGGCTCGAGAGAGGGCTCGGGCAGAGCCGCTTCGGGGGCGGGCCAGTCCTCGTCGAGGGAGACCACGCAATGGCCCCCCGCCGGCACCAGCTGGCGCCAGCGCTCCTCGGCCAGCACCACCCGCGCCCCGGAGTCCTCGAGCATGAAGGCCAGGCGCTCGGCGGGATAGGCCGGGTCGAGAGGCACGTAGGCGCCGCCCCGCGAGAGCACGGCGAGCACCCCGGCCACCAGGTCGAAGCGGCGCCGGCTGAGCAGGGCCACGAGAGACTCCGGCCCCACGCCGAGGGCGTCCAGCACGCCGGCCAGGGCCTGCGTGCGGGCGGCGAGGGCGGCGTAGCTCCACGCCTCGCCCTCGGCCTCGACGGCGATCGCCTCCGGGGCGCGGGCCACCTGCTCGAGGAAGAGCCGGTCCACGCGGCCCGCCTGGGCCCAGGTAGTCGGGCCGTCGTTGTGCTCGGCCGTCAGCTGCTGGCGCTCGGCCGGTCCGAGCAGGGGCAGGCGGTCCCAGGCCCCGGCCGGGTTGGCCGCCATGCCGGTGAGCATTCCTTCGAACAGGCGCACCAGGCGCTCGACGGTGGTGGTGTCGAAGAGGTCCCGGCGGTAGACCCAGAGGGCCGAGAGGCCGCCGTCCGCGGGGGCGAGGGAGAGGGTCAGATCGAACTTGGCGGTGCCGGTGTCGACCGGCTCGACCGCCAGGTCCAGGCCGGGCAAGGCGAGGGTGCCCATGGGCTGGTTCTGCAGGGCGAACATCACCTGCACCAGCGGCGTGGTGCCGAGGTCCCGGGCCAGCCCCAGCTCGTCGATCAGCTTCTCGAAGGGCACGTCCTGGCGGGAGAAGGCGTCGAGCACGGTGCCCCGCATCTCGCCCACCAGCTCGGCGAAGCTGGCGCCCCCGGCGAGCTGGGCGAAGAGGGGCACGGTGTTGACGAAGAGGCCGATCAGGGGCTCGGTCTCGAACCGCTGTCGCCCGGCGACCGGCGCTCCCAGCACCAGCTGCCGCTGGCCGGAGACCCGCGCCAGCAGGGCGGAGAAGGCCGTGGCCAGGACCATGAACGAGGTCGCCCCGGCGGCGGCGCCCAGGGCCTCGATCCGGGCCAGCAGCTCGGGGGGGACGCGGCGGCTGACGGCTCCCCCGTTCGGGGTGCGGACCGGCGGCGAGGGCCGGTCCACGGGCAGCTCGAGGCGCTCGGGGGCGCCGGCCAGACGCTCCTTCCAGGCCGCGAGGTCGGCGGCCAGACGCTCCCCGGACAGGGTGCGCCGCTGCCAGGCCGCGAAGTCGCCGTACTGGATGGGCAGGGGCGGCAGGGGCGAGGGCCGGCCCGCCAGGAAGGCCGGGTAGAGGGCGCCGATCTCCGCCACCAGCACCCCGATCGACCAGCCGTCACAGACGATGTGGTGGAGGTCGAGGCAGAAGAGGTGCTCCCGCTCCCCCAGACGCACCAGGAAGGCGCGCACCAGGGGGCCCCGTTCGAGGTCGAAGGGGCGCCGGGCGTCGGCCACGGCGAGCTCGTGGGCGAGGGCGGAGGTCCCCGGAGGCACGGCGATCACCGGCACGGGGAAGCGGGCGGGAGGGTCGACCACCTCGGCCGGCCGGCCATCCTTGGCCACGAAGCGGCTGCGCAGCACCTCGTGCCGGGCCACCACTTCGGCCACCGCGCGGGCGAAGGCGGCGACGTCCAGCTGACCGGACAGCCGCACCGCCGCCGGCATGTTGTAGGTGGGCTGGCCGGGGGCCAGGCGGTCGAGGAACCATAGCCTCTCCTGGGCGAAGGAGAGGGCCGGCTCCCCGGTCCCACGGCGGGGCCGCAGCCGGGGCAGGTCGGGGACGGTGGCCCGCTCGGCCGCCAGGGCGGCGAGGCCGGCCACGGTGGGCGTCTCGAAGACCTGGCGCAGGGGCAGGTTGACCCCCAGCGTCTCGTCCAGCCGGTGGATCAGCTGGGTGGCGAGCAGGGAGTGGCCGCCGAGGCGGAAGAAGTTGTCGGTGACCGACACCCGCGGCACCTTGAGCACCTCGACGAAGAGCTCCGCCAGCACCTCTTCGACGGCGTTGCGCGGTGCCAGGTGCTCGCCCCCGCCCTCGCCTCCCCATTCCGGCTCGGGCAGGCTCTTGCGGTCGACCTTGCCGTTGGGGGTGCGCGGCAGGCGCGGCAGCACCACCATCGCCCCCGGCACCATGTAGGCCGGCAGGGTGCGCGCGACGGCCTCGCCGAGGCGCTCCCCCCACTCGCCTGCGAGCGCTCCGTCTCCCGGGGCCTCTCCGGCGACGTAGCCGACCAGGCGCTTCTCCTCGCCCCCCCGCATCACCACCACGGCCTCGGCCACCCCCGGCTGGGCGAGCAGGGCCGCTTCGATCTCCCCCAGCTCGACGCGGAAGCCCCGCACCTTGACCTGGTGGTCGATGCGGCCCAGGAACTCGAGGTCGCCGTCGCGGCGCCAGCGCACCAGGTCGCCGGTCCGGTACTGCCGGGCCCCCGCCTCCCCGGAGAGGGGCTCGGGCACGAAGCGCTCGGCGGTCAGCCCCGGCCGGCCCAGGTAGCCGCGGGCGAGGCCCCGGCCGGCCAGGCGTAGCTCGCCGGGCACGCCCACCGGCACCGGGCCACCCCAACGATCGGTGACGTAGCCGCGGCTGCCCGCCAGGGGCCGGCCGATGGTCGGCTCGGTGTCCTCGCCCCGGGGCACCAGCGACTCGGTCGAGTAGGTGGTGTCCTCGGAGGGGCCGTAGAGGTCCCACAGCTTCTCCACCCTCGCCCCGGCGTAGACCCGGGCCGCAAGCGAACGGGTCAGGGGCTCGCCGGCCAGGCAGACCGTGACCACCGAGCTCGGCAGGTGGCCGCCGGCCGCCAGGGCCGCCATCGCCGACGGCACGGTGTTGACCGTCGCCACCTCCCAGGCCCCCGGCAGCTCGGCCAGGGCCAGGGCGTCGGCCACCAGCACCACCCGGCCGCCCCGACTCCAGGGCACGAAGAGCTCGAAGACCGACAGGTCGAAGCACACCGAGGTCGAAGCCAGCATGGCCGACAGCTCGCGGGCCGAGAAATGCAGCTCGGACCAGGCCACCAGGGCGGCGGCGTTGCGCTGCTCGATGGCCACCGCCTTGGGCCGCCCGGTGGAGCCCGAGGTGTAGATCAGATAAGCCAGGTTGCCGGGCAGGGCCGCGCGGGCCGGGGCCGGGCCGTCGCCGCAAACGCCCTCCCCGAGGACGCCAGCAGAGTCCAGCTCGACGAGGTCGAAGCCGCCGAGCCCCGCGAGCACCTCCCGCGCGGCGCCGCCGGAGAGCACCAGCCGGGCGCCGGAGTCCTCGAGCATGAAGGCCAGGCGCTCGCGGGGGTAGGTGGGGTCCAGGGGGACGTAGGCCGCGCCCGAGAGCACCACGCCCCAGAGGGCGACGGCGAGCGGCGTGCCGCGCTCGAAGCAGACCCCCACCCGGGTCTCCGGCCCCACGCCCAGGGCCGCCAGCCGGCCGGCGAGGGCCCGGCCGCGGGCCGCCAGCTCGCCGTAGGAGAGCCGCTCTGGCTCCGTCGAGAAGGGCATCGCCACCAGGGCCACCGCCTCGGGGGTGGCCGCCGCCTGCGCCGCGAGCAGCGAGGCGAGGGTGGCGCCCTCCCCGGGCAGCTCGCCGGTGGCGTTCCACTCCTCGAGCAGCTGGGTCCTCTCGGCCTCGGAGAGCAGGGGGACGTCGGAGAGCCGGAGCTCGGGATCCGCCGCCACCGCCTGGACGAGGCGCTCGAGATGGCCGGCCCAGCGCTCCACCGTCGCGCGGTCGAGCAGATCGGCGTCGAGCTCGAAGACGCCCTCGAGCCCGTGCTCGCCACCGGCCAGGGTGAGGGTGAGGTCGAACTTGGCCCGGCCGTTGTGGACCAGCAGGCGCTCGGCCACCAGGTCACCCAGGGGCAGGCGGCCGAGGGGCGTTCCCTCCAGCACCAGCAAGACCTGGAAGAGGGGGCTGTGGGTCAGGTCGCGGCCGGGGTTGAGCTCGGCCACCAGCTTCTCGAAGGGGGCGGTCTGGTGGGCGATGGCCGCCAGCATGGCCTCGCGGGCGGCGCCCAGGATCGCGGCGAAGGCCGGGTTGCCCTCGAAGGTCAAGCGCACCGGCAAGGTGTTGACGAAGAGGCCGATGGCCGCCTCGGACTCGGGCCGGCCGCGGCCGGCCACCGGCACCCCGACCACCAGGTCTTGTTGGTGGGAGAGCCGCGACAGCAAGGTGCCGAAGCAGGCGAAGAGGGCCATGAAGAGGGTAGCGTCCCGGCCCCGGGCGGTCGCGGCCAGCTTCGCGGCCAGCTCGGGCGTGAGGGCGAAGGGGACGGTCGCCCCCAGGGAGGAGCGATCCGCCCGCCGCGGCCGGTCGAGGGGCAAGTCGGTCAGCTCGGGAGCGCCGGCCAGGGCCTCGCGCCAGTAGGCGAGGGCCTGGGTGATCTCCGGCCGGTCCTGGTTCTGGCGCTGCCAGGCGGCGTGCTCGGCGTAGGTGAGGGTCGGCGGCCGCTCGACCGGCTCGCCCGGAGCGTAGAAGGCCGTCAGCTCCTCGAAGAAGACCCCGATCGACCAGCCGTCGCAGGCCATGTGGTGGAAGTCGAAGACGGCCAGGTGCTCGCCGGCCGAGATCCGAACCACCCGGAAGCGCATCAGGGGGCCGGTCTCGAGGTCGAAGGGCCGGCGCGCCTCCTCTCCGGTGAGGGCGAGGGCCCGGGCGCGGGCGGCCTCAGCCTCGAGGGCCGAGAGGTCGATCCAGGCCGCCGGCAGGGCGAGGCCGGGATCGACTTGCTGGAGGGGGACGCCGCCCTCCAACCGCACCCGCGAGCGCAGCACCTCGTGCCGGCCGTAGATCGCCGCCACGGCGCGGGCGAGGCGGCGGGCGTCGAGGGGACCCGTGAGCCGCACCGCCGCCGGCATGTTGTAGGTCGGCTGGCCGGGGATCAGGCGGTCGAGGAACCACAGCCTCTCCTGGGCGAAGGACAGCCGCACCGCCCGGTCGGTGGGCGCCAGGCGCGGCAGGGTCGCGGCCTGATAAGGGCCCTCGGCCATCAGCCAGGCGGCGAGCCCGGCCACGGTGGGGGTCTCGAAGAGCTTGCGCACCGGCAGCTCGACCCCGAACAGGCGCTGCACCCGGTTGATCAGCTGGGTGGCGAGCAGCGAATGGCCGCCCAGGCGGAAGAAGTTGTCGGTGACCGACACCCGCGGCAGTTTGAGCACCTCGGCGAAGAGCTCGGCCAGCATCTCCTCGGCCGGGGTGCGCGGCGCCACCAGCCCCTCGCCGCCGTCGCCCCCACCCTCACGCCAGCGGGGCTCGGGCAGGGCCTTGCGGTCGACTTTGCCGTTGGGGGTGCGGGGCAGGCGGGGCAGCACGACGATCGCCGCGGGCACCATGTAGACCGGCAGGGTGCGCGCCAGCCCCTCCTTCAGCCGCTCGTCCCAGTCCGGGCCTGCGGCCTCGGTCGCCGTCTCCGCACCGGCCACGTAGCCGACCAGGCGCTTCTCCTCGCCGCCGCGCACCACCACCACGGTCTCGCGGACCCCGGGCTCGGCCAGCAGGGCGGCTTCGACCTCCCCCAGCTCGACCCGGAAGCCGCGCACCTTGACCTGGTGATCGATGCGGCCCAGGAACTCCAGCTCGCCGTCGGCCCGCCAGCGCACCAGGTCGCCGGTGGTGTACTGGCGGGCCCCCGGCTCGCCGCCGAACGGCTCCGGCACGAAGCGCTCGGCGGTCAGCCCCGGGCGACCCAGGTAGCCGCGGGCGAGGCCCCGGCCGGCCAGGCGCAGCTCGCCCGGCACGCCCACCGGCACCGGCCGGCCCCAGCGGTCGGTGACGTAGGCCCGGCTGCCGGCGAGGGCCCGGCCGATGGTCGGCTCCCCCATCTCGTCGCGGGGCACCAGGTTCTCGGTCGAGTAGGTGGTGTCCTCGGAAGGGCCGTAGAGGTCCCAGAGCCTCTCGACCCCGGGCAGGGCGTAGACCCGGCCCGCGAGGTTGCGGCTCAGGGGCTCACCGGCCAGGCAGACGGTGGTCACCGAGCCCGGGACGCTGCCGCCTTCGACCAGCACGGCCATGGCCGAGGGCACGGTGTTGACCGTGGCGATCTCCCACGCTCCCGGCTGCCCGGCCAGGGCCAGGGCGTCCGCCACCAGCACCACCCGGCCGCCGCGGCTCCAGGGCACGAAGAGCTCGAAGACCGAGAGGTCGAAGCACACCGAGGTGGCGGCCAGCATCGCCGACAGCTCACGGTCCGAGAAGCGCCGCTCCGACCAGGCCACCAGGGCCGCCGCGCTGCGATGCTCGATGGCCACCGCCTTCGGACGCCCGGTCGAGCCCGAGGTGTAGATCAGGTAGGCCAGGCTCGCCGGGTCGATGGCCGGCTCGGGTCGGGCCGAGGCCTGGGCGCCCGGCCAGCCGCCTTCGGCATCGAGCTCGAGGACCTCGAAGCCGTCGAGGCCTGCCAGGGCTTCGAGGGCGCCGCCCCCGGAGAGGACGAGCCGCGCCCCGGAGTCCTCGAGCATCCAGGCCAGGCGCTCGCGGGGGTAGGTCGGGTCGAGCGGCACGTAGGCCGCCCCAGAGAGCAAGACGCCCCACAGGGCCACGGCCAGCGGCGCGTCGCGCTCGAGGCAGACCCCCACCCGCTCCTCCGGCGCCACGCCCAGGGCCGCCAGCTGGCCGGCCAAGGCCCGGCCCCGCGCCAGCAGCTCGGCGTAGCTGAGCCGCTCCGGCTCCCTCCCGAGAGGGGCAGCCACCAACGCCACGGCCTCGGGGGTGCGGGCGGCCTGTTCGACCAGCCGCGAGGCGAGGGTTGCGCCGTCCGGGACGCGATCCCGGGGCAGCTCGCCGGTGGCCGTCCACTCCGAGAGCAGCTGGCACCGCTCCGCCTCGGTCAGCAGGGGGATCTCGGAGAGGCGGAGGCGGGGATCCTCGACCACCGCCTGGACGATCCGCCCCAGGTGCCCGGCCCAGCGCTCCATGGTCGAGCGGTCGAAGAGGTCGGCGTTCCAGGCCAGGGTGCCGCCCAGCTCGCCGGCGAACTCCGCCATTTGCAGGGAGAGGTCGAACTGCGCGCTCTTCTGCTCGATCTCGATCGACTCGAAGTCGAAGTCCCCCAGGTGGAGAGGCGCGCCGGCCTGGCCGAGGGCGATGGCCGCCATGCCGTCGTCGACGCCGCGGCGGGTCTTCTGCAAGCCGAAGAGGACCTGGAAGATCGGTGAGCGGCTGGGGTCTCGCTCGACCTCCAGGCGCTCGACCAGGAGGGGGAAGGGCAGCTCCTGGTGGTCGAAGGCGGCGAGGGCCCGGGTGCGCACCTGGGCGAGCAGCTCGAGGAAGCTCGGGTCCCCCTCGACGCCCACCCGCAGCACCACCGGGTTGACGAAGTAGCCGACCAGGTTGGCCACGGCGTGGGCGCGCCGGCCGGCCGTGGGGGTGCCCACCAGCAGGTCCCGCTGGCCGGTGGCCCGGTAGAGCTGCACCTCGAAGGCCGCCAGGAGGGCCATGAACAGGGTCGCCCGCTCGCGGCGGGCCAGCCGGGAGAGCTCCTCGCCGACGCCGTGGGGCAGGCGGAAGCCGAGGGAGGAGCCGCGGTAGGTCTGCACCGGCGGCCGCGGGCGGTCGGCGGGCAGGTCCAGGCCCTCCGGCCGTGCCGCCAGGGTCTGGCGCCAGAAGGCCCAGAGCCCCTCCCCCTCGGGACCGGCGAGCATCTCCTCCTGGAGCGCCACGTGCTCGGCGAAGGTGCGGGTGTGGGCGGGCAGCTCGTCGCCCCGTCCCGAGTAGAGGCTGGCGAGCTCCGAGAGCATCACCGCCAGGGACCAGAAGTCCGAGACGATGTGGTGGATGGCGAGCAGCAGGCGGTCCTCGCCCGGGCCTCGTTCGAGCAGGGCCATGCGCACCAGGGGCCCCTGCTCGAGGTCGAAGGGGCGGTAGGCCTCGGCGACGATGCGCTGCTCGAGCTGCTCTTCGGAGTCGGCCCGGGCGTCGATCACGGCGAGCGGCACCCGCACGTCGCGGCGGACCCGTGCCCGCGGCTGGCCGTCGCGCTCGAGGAAGGTGGTGGCGAGGGCCGGGTGGCGGGCGACTAGGGAGGAGAAGGCCGCTTCCAGCCGCCCCCGGTCGAGGGGGCCGACGACCTTGACCGCCCCGGCGATGACGTAGGCGGTGTTGTCGGGAGCCAGCCTCTCGATGAACCACAGGGCCTTCTGGCCCCAGGAGAGGGAGTGCTCCTCGGCGACAGGGGCGCCGGGTTGCGAGGCGCCGGACTCGTGCTCACCTACGGTGTGATTCATGCCATGCCCAGGCGGTCGGTTCTCTGCCAGAAAGCTCTTCTCTTCGTTGTCATCCCCGCGAAAGCGGGGATCCATCCGGGCCTTTTCCCCCTCCCTGGATTCCCGCTTTCGCGGGAATGACGACAGGAGAAGAGGCCGTTTCGTTCGAAGCCGTCCATCAGCTCGCCACGCGCGCCCGGCTCGCCACCAGACGCTCCGCCAGCAGGCGGGCGAGGGTCGCCACCCGCGGCGGGAAGAGGATCGACATGTGCTCACCCTCGAGGATCACCACCTCGGCACCCCCGGCGGCCAGCCCGGCCCAACCGGAGCGCTCGGGCCGGGCCAGGCGCTCGGCCGTGGCCGCCGCCCGCACGTGCAGGGCGGCGCAGGCCACGCTCCCGGGCACGAAGCCCTGGAGGGCGCGGCGGTTGGCCTCCACCACCGTCGCCAGGCGGTCGAGATCGTCGAGGTTTGCGGAGGGCGGCAGGGCACCCACCCGCACGGCCACTTCCAGCACCTTCTGCCGCCGCGCCCGGGGCTCGGCCAGCAGCGCCAGCTCGGCGAAGGGCTCCGGCTCTCGCACCGGGTCCACCAGATAGGAGAGGGCGGCGGTCTCGAAGTCGATCTCGCCATAGCCCGGAGTGATGCCCTCGGGGTCGGGAGCGTCGAGCAGGGCGAGCAGCTCGACCTCCTCCCCGGAAGCCTCGAGCCCACGGGCGATCTCCCAGGCCAGCACCCCGCCCATCGACGAGCCCGCCAGGCGATATGGACCGTGGGGCTGGACGCCCCGCAGCGCCGCCGTGTAGCGCTCCACCATGGCTGCCACCGAGCCCAGGGGAGCCTCGGTGCCGTCGAGACCGGCGGCCTGGAGGCCCCAGATCGCCAGCTCCGGCGGCAGCTCGGCGGCCAGGAAGCGGAAGAAGTGCACGTCGCCGAAGATGGCGTGCACCAGGAAGAGCGGGGCCTCGCCCTCTGGCGCCGAGGCAGCGAAGTCTCTGGTCCCCTCGCCCCCCGCAGGGGGGAGAGGGTAAGGGTGAGGGGGGTCTGCCGCGGCAACGCGGCGCGCCCCCGTCGTCGCCTCTGGGATCCCCCTCACCCTGGCCCTCTCCCCCTGGCGGGGGAGAGGGGATCGGGAGCCCGCGCGGATCGCCACCAGGCAGCGGTCGGGGGCGGCCTTGAGCGCCGACCGTGGTGCTGCTGCCGCCACGGCCACGTCCTCGTAGCCCAGGGCCCCGGCCATCTGGCGCGCCGGCGGGCCCAGGAAGTTCTCCTGGTAGACCTCGCGCCAGCGATCGGCGACCTTGGCGTCGACGTTCTTGTGCTGGTGGAATTTCACGTCCCCCACCATCTTCGAGAGCTGGTGGATGCCGTCGGTCATGCGCCGGCCCCCCTCGGCGTAGGGGTCGAGCATGGCCTCCGTGAAGGGCACGCCGAGGAAGGCGCAGAGGGCCTCCAGCTGGGGCCGGGGATCGCTCACCAGGTCCTCGAAGCGCACCTGGGTCTGCCGCTCGGCCGGCACCCGGGCGAGGAAGGCCCGGATGTTCTGGTGGCTGCGGGTCCAGATCATCTCGGCCAGCTCGCGGCGGCCGAAGGGATGCTCGTAGCGGAAGAAGGTCTGCTCCAGCCGCGCCTCCTCGAAGGAGCGGATGGCGGCCATGGGATGGCGCAGCAGGTGGACGTAGAGGGTGTCCTCGAAGTCCTCCTCCATCCTCTCGAGCACGGCCGGATCGAGGGCGTAGGAGGGGGTCTTGTCGACCAGCAGGCGATCCCCCAGCCACTCCTGCAAGCGGGCGTAGAAATCACGGACGGGGAGGTCGGCGTCCTCCAGCTCCTCCATCCGGGCCTTCGCCTCCTCGGCGCTCCAGCCGTTGACCTCCATCAACGCCCGCAACACTCCCTCCAGCCACAGGGCCCAGCGCCCGGAGAAGGTGCGGCGCCGCTCGCCCAGGGTGTTGAAGCCCGCCAGCTCCAGCTCGGGGGGGGCGAAGAGGGTCGGGTTGCCGGCCAGCATCACCCGCAGCAAGGTGGAGCCCGAGCGGGGCGGCGAGAGCACGAAGACGGCCCGGCGGTTCTTCCGCCGGCCGCGGGGCGCCGGCAAGGGGGCGAGGGGGTGGAGCAAGGCGTCCAGCTCCTCGAGCCGCGCCTCGTCCACCGGCCTTTCGCCCTCCGCCCCGCCGCTCCCGGCCATCTCGATGCCCAGCGCGCGGGCGATCTCGTCCGGATACTGCTCGGCCAGGAAGGCCGCCAGCTCGCGCAGGTTCTCGGTGTCGAAGAGGGCGGTGACGTAGACGTAGGCGCCGAGCTTGGCCTCCAGCCGCTGGATCAGCAGGGCCCCCTTCATCGAGTCGCCGCCGAGGGCGAAGAAGCCGTCCTCCCGGCCGACCCGCACCACCCCCAGCACCGCCGCCCACAGCTCGGCCAGCCAGGTCTCGAGGGGGCCATTGGGCGCTTGATACTCCCGGCCACCCTCGTGCTCGACGTGCTCCAAGCCGGGCAGGGCCTTGACGTCCACCTTGCCCGTGCTGCCCACCGGCAGCGCCTCGAGGCGGAGCAGGAAGGCCGGCACCATGTACTCGGGCAGGTGGGCCGCGAGGTGGGCGCGCAGGGTCTCGGCCGCGGGCTCGGCCCCGGCCGCCGGCACGAAGTAGCCGACCAGGCGGGCGTCCCCGGCGCGGTCACGGCGCACGGCGGCGGCGGCCTCGGCCACCTCGGGATGGCGGCGCAGATGCTCCTCGATCTCTCCCAGCTCGATGCGGAAGCCGCGCACCTTGACCTGGTGGTCGCTGCGACCCACGAATTCCACCTCGCCGTCGGCACGGTAGCGGCCGAGGTCGCCGGAGAGGTAAAGCCGGGCGCCGGGGGTGCCGGAGAAGGGATCGGGCACGAACTTCTCGGCGGTCAGAGCCGGCCGGCCGAGGTAGCCGCGTGCGACGCCTCCCCCCCCCAGGGCGAGCTCGCCGGGAGCGCCGATCGGCAGGAGTCGCAGCCGGCGGTCCACCAGCCAGGCCCGGCAGCCGGGGATGGGCCGGCCAATGGTCGGCCGCGTTCCCGGCCCGTAGCGCTCGACCGGCATGCGGCCGCCGAGCACGAAGATGGTGGTCTCGGTGGGGCCGTAGTTGTTGTAGGCGGCCACCTCGCGATCCGACAGCGCAGGCAGCTCGCGGAACTTCTCCGCCGAGGGGGCCTCGGCGCCGGTGTAGAGCACCCGCAGGGCCGGCGGCAGCTTGCGGCCCCGAGCGATCAGCTCGTCGATCAGCTGGTGGCAGTAGCCGGAGGGCAAGGTCGCCTTGGTCACCCCCCAGCGGTCGCAGTCGGCGATCACGTCGGAGGGTCGCTTGGTCCCGGGGTTGGGCTCCATCACCACCGCCGCCCCGGAGGTCAGCGGCGGGTAGAGCTCCTCGCAGGACATGTCGAAGGTCAGGCGGGCGAACTGCAGCTGGCGGTCGCCGGGCCCGAGGCCCACCAGCTCGACGTAGGTGGCGATGCGCCCGGCGATGGCGCCGTGGGAGATCGCCACGCCCTTGGGCTTGCCGGTCGAGCCCGAGGTGTAGATCACGTAGGCCAGCCCCTCGGGGTGGACCGGAGCGTGGAAGCTGCCCCCCTCCTCGGCGGCGAGGGCCCGACCGTCGGCCCTTGCGGCCTCGGCGTCCACGGCCACGAAGATCGGCAGCTCGGGCAAGTCGAGGGAGGCGAAGGCCGGCAGGGTCGCCTCGCGGGTCAGCACCACCCGCGGCCGGCAATCCGCCAGCACGTGCTGGAGGCGATCGGCAGGCTGCCCGGCGTCCAGGGGCACGTAGCCGCCGCCGGACTTGAGCACGGCGAGCACGGCCACCACCAGGTCGAAGGAGCGCTCGAGGGCGATCGCCACCGGCACCTCGGCCGCCACCCCCAGACGCACCAGCCGGCGGGCCAGCTCGCTCGCTCGCCGGTCCAGCTCACCGTAGGAGAGGGCTTCGCCGTCGATCATCAGGGCCGGGGCGTCCGGGTCCCGGGCCACCTGCGCCGCGAAGCGATCCATCAGGCTGGTGAAGGGGCGGGCAGCGGCGTGGTCGGTGTCGTTCCAGGCCACCAGCAGCTGGTGCCGTTCGGCCGGGGCGAGCCAGACGAGAGACTCGAGGGGCTCGTCGGGCGCGGCCACGGCGGCACCCAGCAGCCGCTCGAGGTGGCCCAGCCAGCGGCGCACGGTGGTCTCGTCGAAGAGATCCGTCTTGAAGCCGACCAGGCCGGAAAGGCCCTCCGCTCCCTCGGTCAGGGTCAGGGAGAGGTCGAATTTGGTGGTCGCCTGGGGGATCCACAGCGGCCGGGCGGTGAACGCCGCCGGCCCCTCGCCGGCGGCCTCGGGCAGCCCGGCGTTCTGCAGCGTCAGCATGACCTGGAAGAGGGGGGCGTGGCTGCGGCTGCGCTTGGGGGCCAGCTCCGCCACCAGCCTCTCGAAGGGCAGGTCCTGGTGGGCGAAGGCGTCGAGGGTGGCATGGCGGGCCCGTTCCAGCAGCCCGCGAAAGGTCCGCGCTCCCGCCAGCGGCAGGCGCAGGGCCAGGGTATTGACGAAGAAGCCGATCAGCCCCTCGATCTCTCGCCGCGTGCGGTTGGCGATCGGCGAGCCGAGCACCACGTCGTCGCTGGCGGCGAGCTTGCCGACCAGGAGGGCGAAGGCCGCCTCGAGGGTCATGAAGAGGGTGGCGCCGCTGCCCCGGGCTAGGACCTTCATGCCCTCGACCAGGGCCGGCGGCAGGGTCACCGGCAGGCGCCGGCCCTGGGCCGTGGCGACCAGAGGGCGGGGCCGGTCGGTGGGCAGCTCGGTCAGCTCCGGGGCGCCGGCCAGGGCGCTCTTCCACCAGCCGAGCTGGCGGTCCAGCTCGCCGCCGGCTAGCCACTCCCGGTGCCAGAGGGAGAAGTCCACGTACTGCACCGGCAGCTCGGGCAGGGGCGAGGGCTCGCCGGCCGCGAAGGCCCGGTAGAGGGTGACCAGCTCGCGCACGAAGACCCCCGACGACCAGCCGTCCGAGACCACGTGGTGCTGGGTGAGCGCGAAGACGTGGCGCTCACCCTCGAGCCGCACCAAGAGGGCGCGAGTGAGCGGCCCCCGCTCGAGGTCGAAGCCGCTCTCGGCCTCGCGGCGGGCCAGGGCCACGGCCTCCGTCTCGGCCACCCCCGCGGGCAGGGCGGAGAGGTCCACCTGCGGCAATGCCAGGGGGAAGGGAGCCACCACCTCCTGCCAGGGGCCGTCCGGGCCATTGGGGAAGACGGTGCGCAGGGCCTCGTGGCGGCGCACGATCTCGGCCAGGGCGCGGGCCAGGTGGCGGGCTTCGAGCCGGCCCGTCAGCTCGACGGCCGAGGCGAGGTTGTAGGCCGAGCCGCCGGGGTCCATCTGCTCGAGGAACCACAGCCTCTCCTGGGCGAAGGAGAGGGGGGGCCGGGAGGGTCGCTCGCGGCGGCTGATCGGCGCCGCGTGGGTGCCGCTCGCCGCTGCCTCGATCGCGCGCGCCAGGCCGGCCACGGTGGGCGCCTCGAAGACCTTGCGCAGGGGCAGCTCGACGCCGAAGGCCTCGCGCAGCCGGGCCGCCACGCGGGTGGCCAACAAGGAATGACCGCCCAGGGCGAAGAAGTCGTCCTCGGCGCCGAAGTCCTCGGTGCCCAGCAGCGACTGCCAGATCCCCGCGAGCACCTCCTCGACCGGCCCGGTGGGGGGCACCCGGTGCTTGGAGGCGGCCGGCGCCGCCGGCTCGGGCAGGCGCTTCCTGTCCACCTTGCCGTTGGGAGACAAGGGCAGCTCGGGCAGGAAGACGAAGAAGGGGGGCACCATGTAGGCCGGCAGGTGGCGGGAGAGGGCGGCCTTCAGCTCGGCCTCGAGGAGCACGGGGTCGGATTCGCCGCCGACCAGGTAGGCCACCAGTCGGGAGTCCCCCCCGGCACCGGGGCGGGCCACCACCACCGCCTCTCGCACCCGCGAATCGGCCAGCAGACCGGCCTCGATCTCCCCCAGCTCGATGCGGAA
>JBIOYC010000189.1:0-4164 GCA_044869955.1 Thermoanaerobaculia bacterium
GGGCCGTCATGAGATCTGAGACGCCGTTACCTACAGTCTTCCCACCGCCTACCGGTATCTTGTTTATCTGTAGACCAAGCCCATAGCCAGCAGCGCCCGACACGACAATCGCGGCGCCCGCTGCTGCGCCTGCCGCCGCGCCACCTTCACCGGCGAGCACGAGCGGAGTCGCAACAGCAGCTGCCGCTTCCTCACCGTCCGGATCAACGAACTTTATTGGGTTGCCCTTCGCGTAGCCGTAGCGATTCCAGGACTGAGGCGTTGCGATGTACTCGCGGAAAGCTCTCCGGTCTTCTTCGTCGCCAACCTGCATCGAGAGAATGTTGTGCCGATCCACCGCCAGAAACCGCCCCGTCACCGGACTACAGAACCGCGCATGCATGTAGTCCAAGTCATCCCCGGTGCTGTTGGGGTCGCCGAGGTCCCGCTCATGTCCGGTGAACTTCATCCGCTCGGTATCGAGAGAGATTCCGGCCTCTTCGCCGAAGGGGTAGTAGGTGTGGAAAGTGAGGCTGCCGCCGTTCTTGCTCAGGGCTCTTGGGGTGCCGAGGTGGTCGAGGTGGTACTCGGTGACGCCGGTCGGGGTCTCCGAGGCGAGGAGCTTGTCGCCCCGGTAGAGGTAGTCCTTCTCGACCACCCAGCTGACCGGGTCCCCGCTCTCGAGGTAGTCCCGGAGCACCTGGCCGGAGGTGTCCCGCAGGCTCCAGCGGTGGAAGGTGTCTCCACCTAGCTTCTTGGCGAGCACTCGTTCGCCGTCGATGTTGTAGAGGTAGACCCAATCCTGGCTGCCGGCGGTGGTGCGCCACATGGAGCCGAGGGCGTCGTAGCGGTAGGTGGTGGAGAGCCAGGCGGTCAGGTTGCCGCGGCCGTCGTAGACGCCGCTTTCGAGGCGGTTGGTGTCCTCGGAGGTCGGGGTCGCCCGGCCGGGAGAGCCGAGGATCTCTTGAAGGTTGCCGAAGCCGTCGAAGGCGTAGCCCTGGGTGACCAGGCTGCCGGTGGCGGTGGGTGAGGTCGAGACGTGGGCGTCCACCAGGCGGGAAACGCCGTCGTACTTCAACCAGGAGTCCCCCATCTCGACGATGTTGCCGGCGCCGTCGTAACGGTAGTCGCCGGTGGTCCAGACGGTGGTGGTGCCGCCTTCCAGCAGCTCGATCCTGCCCGGCCGCGAGGGACCGGTGGGGTCGAGGGTCTGGATCTCCTTGCGCCCGCGGTCGTGAGTGATCTGGTGCAGCAAGCCGTTGGGGTGATAGGTGAGCTGGGTCTCGATACCTTCAGCACCCCCGCCCTCGGGCACGACCTGGGGGGAGAGGATGCCATCGGCCGAGATGGCCATGAGAAAGCCGTGTTGATAGGCGAAGTCCACCACGCGCGAGGCGGTCACCCCGCAGGCGCTGCAGGCTGGATAGGTGAGTCCGGTGCGCTGGCCGAGATCGTCCCAGTCCATCGCCAGCTGGAAGCTCGCCTGGGGCGTCGTGCCTTCCAGGACCTCGGTCAGCCGGGAGCTCGCCCGGCCGCCCAGGCCGGCGTAGGTGTAGGTCTCCACCACCTGGTAGGTCTGGGGGATCTCCTGGCCGATCAGGGTAGCGAGGTCCACGTAGTTGTAGCGGCTGGCGGACTCGAGCTTGCCGAGCCGCTTGTCGGTGCCGACGTTCGCAGTGCCGTAGGTGAGCACCTTGAGCGGGCGGGTGGTGGTGGGGCCGGTCACTTCGTTGACCTCGGTGAGACGTTCGGCGAAATCGTACTCGAAGGTGAGAGTCGCCGAGCCGTCCAGCTTGCGGTGGGCCTTGCCTCGGGCGTCGAAGTCCGAGTAGGTCACCGAGCCGTTGCCGGTGGCGCCCTTCTCGGGGTGTGTCGGAATCCGGCCTTCCGGGCAAGGCAGCGCCGGATCGACAGCGGCGCCCGAGCGCGACGTCATCGGCCCCGGAGCCCTCAAGTCTGGCCCATCCGGGAGAGCTGTTGCCCTCCCAGATGGGTGTCGACTCGAACCTTGGGGCGGAGGGAGGCAGCGTCACTCCGTGTAGTCAAAGATGTCCAAGCACCACTCTAAGCCGAGATAACCAAGTCGACGCAGAGTCTCCGGAGCGAGGCAGTAGATCGGTCGATCCACGAATATCGAGACGGAACTCAGGAATCCTGCAGAATAGCTGGGACGAGAGACGAGTTCGACTAGCGCCTCCCGTGTTGGCCAAAGAAGCTCTAACAGCTCGGCTAGCTCATCGTCGATGGAATCGCTCGGTCGATCCTTGAACTGGAGCCGCCAGTAAGGCTCGATTACATTGGGACGGCCGCTTGGAATCCATTTTCCTTTCTCTTCGGCGATTCCTGATGAAGCGGTTGGCTCCAGACCAAGAATCTGACTGCACTCTCTAGGGTCCAGGTTGGGCCCTGAGAGTTCGAAGGTGGTCGAGATTCGGGGTCGGGGGTCCTCGAGCTTCCCGGGCCTTAGCGGGTGGATGTCCCTCAACTGATCCAGAGTCAGTCCAGTATGCAGAACTTCGCCGCGGTTGCTCATGCTTCTGCTCTCTTGGCCTGCTCTCAGATTCCGCGAAGCCTCGGAAGGGAGGCAAGTTCAGGCGGCAGTCGCTCAACCTTCGTAGATTCGACCTGAAAGACGGTGTGGAAGGGAATAGCTGGTCGATTGTACGAGCCGTTGTCCACGATCGGCTTCGCCCACCAGCCTCCGGTCTCGTTGAGCGTTGCGAGGAGCCAGCGAAGCTCTGCCGATTCGTCAGCCAGCACTTGCTCCGAACCAGTGACAACAAGAAGGTAGACGTTGGCAGGCAGCCAATCATCGAGCGAGAAGAGGCAGTCCTTGAGCGCATGCCAGTTCTCACCGAATCCCTCGAAGAACTGCAACGCTGCACCGAGCTCGTCCATCAAACCTTGCCTCGTGCGCATCTTGGGCCCGCGCAGCTTGCGGACCGCGGTCGAGCCTGCGGGCTCCAGGTACAACCACTCAGGAAGGAGCTTGAGATCCTCGCTTGATGGCACGTCGAGGAGCACCCAGGGTGGTTCTGTGGTCTGGAGTAGTGAGAAGTGCGACTTCATGGGCGCTCGACCTCTCGGAAGGTCTTATAGTGATCATCAGTATAGTAGGTCTTCCCGTCACTCCCGGTGACGAAGCGACGGGCATCATGTGTGCCGCCAGGCTGCTTGGGATTGACTCTGTGCTCTGTATAGGTGACCGGGTTTCCCTGCTCGTCGCGCGTCGGGAGAGTTGCTGAGCCACCCCGGCCATCGTTAGTGAATGTCTGGGGATTTTTTACGTTGGGCCGATCCTGGCTACTTTCAATCTCTTGGAGTGCCTTTTGTTCTTCGGGTGGCAGGCTTGATCGAGAGATCACTTCAAAGGCACCAGCAGCCTGTGCCGCCTTCTCGACGACCTCAGTGACCTGCCCGGCCTTCTCCGCATCTTGTGAGCTGACTGCACCGGACTCACCACCGAAAGCGGCACGGAACGCCCCACGGAAGTCGCCCTGACCGAGCTTCGCGAAAACGGCGCGTATCCGATAGTAAGTTGGGTCGTTCGTGTTCACCCCGTCACTTGCCTGACGCCCATCCGGATCCACATAGCGCAGTGGGTTCCCCAACGTGTACGCGTACTTGTTCCAGCTCTGCGGCACGGCCGGTTTCGCCGTGTTGATCGGATCCACCGCCAGAAACCGCCCCGTCACCGGCGAGCAGAACCGCGCATGCATGTAGTCCAAGTCATCCCCGGTGCTGTTGGGGTCACCGAGGTCCCGTTCGTGACCGGTGAACTTCATCCGCTCGGTATCGAGGGAGAGTCCGGCCTCTTCGCCGAATGGGTAGTAGGCGTGGAAGGTGAGGCTGCCGCCGTTCTTGCTGAGGGCTCGGGGGGTGCCGAGATGGTCGAGGTGGTACTCGGTGACGGCGGTTGGAGTCTCGGAGGCGAGGAGCTTGTCACCCCGGTAGAGGTAGTCGGTCTCGATCGACCAGGTCGCCGGGTTGCCGCTCTCGAGGTAGTCCCGGAGCACCTGCCCGGAGGTGTCCCGCAGGCTCCAGCGATGGTAGGTGTCCCCACCGAGCCTCTTGGCGAGCACTCGCTCGCCGTCGGCGTTGTAAAGGTAGACCCAGTCCTGGCTGCCGGCGGTGGTGCGCCACATGGCGCCGAGGGCGTCGTAGCGGTAGGTGGTGGAGAGCCAG